>NZ_JBIVMF010000009.1:0-244739 GCF_044752945.1 Streptomyces sp. NPDC088554
GCGGGGTCACCAGTTCGTGAACGTGATGGAAGACGCGTTCCACGAGGCACTGCGGGACCTGGCCGAACCAGGCGACCTCGTCGGCGCGGGCGCGTAACAACCACCCCGAAAATCCCCTCGCCGGCGCGTGCGGAACGGCCGCGGTTGTCGACGAGGGTTAGTCGCGGTGTCGTAGCTGACCCTCAACTTGGCGGGGCATGCGCAGAGACGCGTCCAGGATGGTCATGAGCTGTGCGGCACGGCTCTTGCCGGTCGGCGCCGACGGGTATCTGTTCAAAACATCGATCAGGACGGGTGTGGCGCGTTGTCGAGCCTCCTCGATCAGCCGGAGCCCGACGGCGAAATCATCGTTCGCGTTCAATTCTCCAACGCGCGCGGCGCTTGCGGCGGCTCTCAGGATGTGACCGACTTGGGTGGCTTTCGCGATCGGATGGAGGTAGGCCGCAGAGGCGGCATCTCCCGCAGCGCGCGCAGCGAGCCGTGCGGCCTCCGTGGTCGCTTCCTTTGCCGCCCGGTGGGCGTCCAAGGAGGTGATGCGCTGAAGTTTGGTCCTCTTGGCGCCGTTCGCGAACTCCCGTGCGGCGTTGATGGCTGCACGAGGTCGAGGATCGCCGGGGTTGGTGTCCTCGAACACAGGAAGAACTTCCTCAGCGCTCTCCAGAACGTAGTGTGCGACGACGCGCAATTCGTCCATGGTCAGTTCAAAGTCCCCGGATCCGATCGTCACGGACCGGATTCTCCCATCGAGTTCTCCCATCGAGTGATCACCTGCGGTCTCGGACGGAGACTCTGGGACACGGTCTTGCCGAGGGGCGAGGCAGGAGTCAGCTGCGGCGCCGCCGAGACCGAGCGGCGCCGGGAGGTGCTCGACCAGGTGTATGCCGGAATCGGCGTTACCGACCGAGGAAGGAAAGCAGCCGTCTTCTCGGCCGCTTGGACGTTGGAGAGGGGTCCGCCGCCCCTGGATCGAGTAGATCCGGGGGCGGCGCGATCCGGTCCGGCTCAAGGCCCAGCTTGTGAGGGTGCACGCACACGGGTGTTCCATCCGGCGCGTATCGGTATCCGTCCTCCGGGTTGAAAGGGCATTCCCGGTTCGGGCGGTCGTAGATCAGGAAATCGGACCGTGGAAGCCGCTTTGATGGACAGATGCCGCACGCCGGATGGTCCGAATCCGCACGCCGGATGGTCCGAATCCGCACGCCGGATGGTCCGAATCGGCGTTCACGAAGGGCTCGTTCATGGAAGGAGGGTAGGGCGTGTCCCTTTGCTCGGCCGACCTGTTGACCAGTGTGTCCGCTGCGAAGACACCCCGAAGGAGAAGAACCATGGCCGAGTGCTCGGCAACCGTCGATTCCACCGACCAGATGAGCTACAACACCAAAGAGTTCACGATCGACAAGAGCTGTCGCGAGTTCACGATCAAGCTCACCCACTCGGGCAACCTCCCGAAGAACGTGATGGGCCACAACCTGGTCATCGCCAGGACCGCCGATATGCAGGCCATCGCCACCGAGGGCATGAGCCAGGGGCTCGACAAGGACTATCTCAAGACCGATGACGTGCGGATCATCGCCTACACCAAGATGATCGGGGCCCCTGAGCGGGAGGACGAGGTCGCGTTCGACACCTCGGCGCTCGAAGCCGGTGGGGACTACTCGTTCTTCTGCACCTTCCCCGGTCACATCTCGATGATGAAGGGCAGGGTCGTCGTGAAGTGACGACCGTGGTCAGTGGCGAAGCCGGACGAGGGCGGCCACGACGCGGGGCGCGGCCTGACGGGCGAGGGCGAGTTCGCCGGTGCCCGCCTGGTCAGGCCGCGCCTGAACGGTTCAGCAGCCGCTGAGGGTGTTGGTGAGCGCGGTCTTCTCGGCGGAGTCGACGCTGAGGTTGTAGTAGTGCTTCACCTCGACCCAGGCACGGACGTAGGTGCACGCGTACGAGGTGAGCGGTGGCATCCAGTTGGCCGGGTCCTTGTCGCCCTTGGCCTGGTTGACGTTGTCCGTGACGGCGATCAGCTGGGGGCGGGTCAGGTCGTTGGCGAACGCCTGGCGCTGCGCGGTGGTCCAGGTGTTGGCGCCCGACTTCCACGCCTCGGAGAGCGGCACCATGTGGTCGATGTCCACGTCGGACGCGGCGGTCCAGGTGGCGCCGTCGTAGACGGAGAACCAGCTGCCGCTGGTGGCGGCGCAGGCGGAGTCCTGGACGACGTTCGTGCCGTCGCGCTTGAGTACGACCTCGCGGGTGTTGCAGGTGCCCGACTGGGTGATCCAGTGCGGGAACATGTCGCGGCTGTAACCGGAGGACGAACCGACCGCCGCCACCGTGAGTTCGCCGAGGTAGGTACGGGCGGTGGCCGCGCTGACCGGGGTCGGCATGGCGGCCTGGGCGGCGGGGGCGGTGACCAGGCTGCCGGCGAAGGCGAGGGCGGCGGTGGCGGCGAGCAGGGCGATGCGTGGCATACGACGCGCGTAGACGGCGGACATGTGAACTCCCTGGGGATGGGGGGAACCTGATGTGGCGGCGGAGGGTTGTGCTCCGGTGGGGACGGAGCCCGTGGCCCGGCGCCATCGTCGCGGCGGTGGGTTTCCGGGAGGTGGGCGCCAGGTAACAGCGTGGCGACATGTCCACGTCAGATCAAGAGGTGGGGGCGACCGAATGATCCGACAGGTGGGTAATTGGTGTGCACCCGGGAGGATTTGGTCGATTCGGCGCGGTGGGGCGCGCCCAGGCGCGGCTCTGTGCGCGGGGGCGCGACGGGCACGGCCTACTGTGGAACGGTGCTGATGCGGGTCGACATCACGTTCGGGGTTGTGCTCGGTCTGCTGCTGATCGTGGCGGTGACCGTCGCCGCGCTCGCCCGGCTCGGGCGGGGGCGCGAGATGGGCATCGCGGGGGTACGGGCGGCGGCCCAGCTCGGCGCGGTCTCCCTGATCATCGGCTGGGTCGTCGGCTCCGTACCGCCGCTGCTCGGCTTCATCGCGCTGATGTACGCGGTCGCCGTACGCACCGCAGGGCGCCGTATCACCCCGAACGGGAGCTGGTGGTGGGCCGCCGCGCCGATCGCGGCCGGGGTGGCGCCCGTGATGGCGGTCGTCCTGCTCACCGGGGTCGTCCCCACCAAGGGCATCGCGATCATCCCGATCGCCGGCATCCTCATCGGCGGCGCGCTCACCGCGACCGTACTGAGCGGCCGGCGTGCCCTCGACGAACTGCACGCGCGCCGGGGCGAGGTCGAGGCGGGGCTCGCGCTCGGGCTGCTGGAACGCGACGCCCGGATGGAGGTGTCGCGCACCGCCGCCTCGGACGCGCTGCTGCCGGGGCTCGACCAGACCAGGACGGTGGGGCTGGTCACGCTGCCGGGGGCGTTCGTGGGAATGCTGCTGGGCGGCGCCTCACCGGTGCTGGCGGGGGCGGTGCAACTGTTCGTCCTGGTGGCGCTGATGGCCGTACAGGCGGTGGCGGTGACCGTGGTGCTCGAACTGGTGACGCGGGGGCGGCTGCACCGGGACGAGTGATCCGGCGCGCCCCCCGGAGAGCCCGGTGCGCCCCCCGGAGAGCCCGGTGGGCTGCCGGGAGACCCGGTGGACTGCCGGAAAACCACGGGACCCGGAGCGCCCGGTCATGATCGAATCCCCTCACCACGACTGGTCCGACAGAGGTACGACAGAGCTGGAGCGCCCGTGCACATGGATGACGAAGGCGACCTGCCCGCCCGGATGGAGCGGAACCTCGCGGAGCACGCCTGCCATCTCCACCGGCGGCTGACCGGGGCGCGGGTCACGGAGGCCGCCGGTCTGACGGTCGCCGACAGCGGGCTGGCCGACGACACCTTCAATATCGTCGCGGCGGCCCGCTTCCCGCCGGACACCGCCGACGCCCGGATCGCGGAGACGGTACGCGGACTGCGCGCCACCGGACGCCCGTTCTCCTGGTGGGTGGGGCCCGCCTCGGCCCCCGCCGACCTCTCCGCCCGGCTGATCGCGGCGGGGCTGCCGGTGGCCGGGCGGGAGACGGCGATGTTCGCGTTGCTGGGCGAGGGGCCGCCGTACGACATCCGGCCGTACGGCGACACCCGGCCGTACGAGGGCGCGTGGGGGCCGTACGTGGACGGGCAGCCGTACGCCGAAGGGGAGCCGTCCGCCGACGGGCTGGAGATCCGGCCGGTCGCGACCCCGGAGCGGCTCGCCGACTTCGCCACGGTCCTCGCCGCCAACTGGCAGCCGCCCGCCGCCTCCGTCCGCCGGTTCTTCGAGCGGGCCGCGCCCCGGGCGCTCGCCGTCGACAGCCCGGCGCGCTATCTGGTCGGCTACGCGGAGGGGCGCCCGGTCTGCTCGGCCGAGGTCTTCTTCCACGCGGAGGTCGCCGGGATCTACAACGTCTGCACTCTGGCCGCCCACCGCCGACGCGGCTACGGAGGGGCCATCACACTCGCCGCACTGGACACCGCCCGTGGCCGGGGATACCGGACGGCGGTCCTCCAAGCCTCGGCGGAGGGCGAACCGGTCTACCGGAAGCTGGGGTTCCGCTCCTGCGGCCGGTTCACCGAGCACGCGATCGGGTGAGGGGTTACGGGAGGTGCGGGCGTACGGAGGCACGAAGTGGCCCCGCACCCTGGTCAGGGTGAGCGTGCGGGGCCACTTTGTTACTGCATTATACAAATTGACGCACCGGCACGTCGCGTCGCCGTCAGAACGCGTACCCGTATCCCGGCGCCCCCGCTCCGTATCCCGGCCCCGGCCCCGGCCCGTAGGTGGGGAACTGCCCGGGGCCCCCGGGCGGCGGGCCCGGGAACTGGCCCGGCTCGCCCGGCTCCCGCGTCTCCGCCTCCAGAGCGCGCCGGGTGGCGGGTCCGTAGACGCCCGCCTTGTCGGCGGAGCCGATCCGGCGGTACCCCTGGTAGAGGCGTACGGCCTCCGCGAGGCGCTCGTCGTACTTCCCGTTCGGTGCTCCGTTGAACAGCCAGAGCTGGGCCAGCCGCTGCTGGAGCTCGACGACCTCGGGCCCGGAGTCCCCGAGCCGCAGCGTCTTCCCGTCCGCCGCCGGGGTCCTGGTCGGCTTCGGTTCGGGCTTCGGCTTGGGAGGGGACGGTGGCTTGGGCCCGCTCTTCGGGGTGGGGGACGTCGACGTCTTCGGTACGGCCGGGGCCGCCACCTCGGCGGGGAGTTGCTGGGGCTCCTCACCGCCGGGTGCGGCGGGGCCGACGTACGGCGGCGGCATCTCGGAGACGCGCGTATGCGGGATGTCCCGCCCGGCGCCCGGCAGCCAGGTGCTCGTCTCGCGAGGGGACGCCTGGGCCCTCCCGTCGCTCTCCGAGAACGCCCCTCCGGCGAGCGCCGCGACCCCGATCGCCACGGCCAGCCCGCAGAGCGCGACGGCCTTGAGCGCCCCGCGATGCGGCGAGGGCGGCTCGGGGTGGAGCGGCGCCCCGGGCGGCTGGGCGAAGAGCATCGCCGGGGTGAGCGGCGGCAGCGGACCCGAGGGCGGGAAGCCGCCGCGCGGGGTGTCGCCCTCGGTGGGGAGCGGTATGTACGGGCGGGGCCGCAGCGGGTTGGTGCCCTCCTCGTCGGACAGCTCGGCCGACGGGTCGGGCGGGGCCTGTGGCATCGGCGGGGCCTGGAGGGCCGGTGGGGCCGGTGGGGCGGGCGGAGCCGACAGGGCCGGTAGGGCCGGCAAGGTCGATGGAGCCGGTGGTGTCGGTGGGGTTGCCGGGACCGGTGGCAGCAGTTGGGTCGGCGCCTCGGCGGCGTGCGCCTGCTGGACGTACGCGGCCTGGGCCTGTGCCGCCCGTACGGCGCGCTGCGCCGCGCAGCCGCAGCCGGGTGTGGCCTCCGGGGTCGTCGGCGTACCGCAATCGGGACAGTGCTGTCCGGTCAACGTGGGTCCCCTCCCCTTGAACTGCCGCCGATTATGCAGGGCGCGGGGGTGAGACCCATCGGGGCGTCCACCGGTTCCCGGTCCCGGCGGGGACCAGGAACGGCCTCGACAGGCCATAACCGGACAGAGCGGCCAGGATGGATATCCGGTGGGACAGGACCCGAGGAGATATCCCGTGCCCCAGCAGGATCAGAGGGATCAGCAGGAAGCGGGCGACGCCCCCGGCGAGGGGCAGAAGCCGCGCACGGTCCTGGTCGCGATCGGCGCGCTCCTGATGGGCATGCTGCTCGCCGCGCTCGACCAGACGATCGTCTCCACCGCCCTGCCGACCATCGTCAGCGACCTCGGCGGACTGGAGCACCTCTCCTGGGTGGTCACCGCCTATCTGCTGGCCTCGACCGCCGCCACCCCGCTCTGGGGCAAGCTCGGCGACCAGTACGGCCGCAAGCGGCTCTTCCAGACCGCCATCGTCATCTTCCTGATCGGCTCCGCGCTCTGCGGCGTCGCCCAGAACATGGCCCAGCTCATCGGTTTCCGCGCGCTCCAGGGGCTGGGCGGCGGCGGGCTGATCGTGCTCTCGATGGCGATCGTCGGCGATCTCGTCGCACCGCGCGAACGCGGCAAGTACCAGGGCCTGTTCGGAGCCGTGTTCGGCGCTACGAGCGTTCTCGGACCGCTGCTCGGCGGCTTCTTCACCCAGCATCTGAGCTGGCGCTGGGTCTTCTACATCAATCTGCCGCTCGGTGTGGTCGCACTGCTGGTCATCGCCTCCGTACTGCACATCCCGGTGCACCGGACCCGGCACACCATCGACTACCTCGGCACCTTTCTGATCGCCTCCGTCGCCGTCTGTCTGGTGCTGGTCGCCTCGCTCGGCGGCACCACCTGGGCCTGGGACTCCGCCGGGATCATCGGGCTGGCGCTCCTCGGGCTGGTGCTGCTCGCGGTCTTCGTCCGGGTCGAGCGGCGGGCCGCCGAGCCCGTACTGCCGCTGCGGCTCTTCCGGCTGCGGACCTTCACGCTGGTCGCGGTCATCAGCTTCATCGTGGGGTTCGCGATGTTCGGCACGATGACCTATCTGCCGACCTTCCTCCAGGTCGTCCAGGGCGTGACCCCGACCATGTCGGGCGTCCATCTGCTGCCCATGGTGCTCGGCCTGCTGCTCACCTCCACCCTGTCCGGGCAGATCGTCAGCCGTACCGGCCGCTGGAAGGCGTTCCCCATCCTCGGTACGGGCGTCACGGCCATCGGGCTGCTGCTGCTCCACCAGCTCACGGAGTTCAGCGGTACGTGGCGGATGAGCGTGTACTTCTTCGTCTTCGGCGCGGGGCTCGGCCTGGTCATGCAGGTCCTGGTGCTGGTCGTACAGAACGCGGTCGGCTACCGGGACCTGGGCGTCGCGACCTCGGGGGCGACCTTCTTCCGCTCGATCGGCGCGTCCTTCGGGGTCGCCGTCTTCGGCACGATCTTCACCAATCTGCTCCGGGGCAAGCTCGACGCCGCCCTCGCGGGCCGGACGCTGCCACCCGGCGCGAGCGCGGGCGAACTGTCCGCCGACCCCCAGTCGCTGGGCCGGCTGCCGGACGCGCTGCGGGCGACCGTACTGCACGCGTACGCGACCTCCATCACCGATGTCTTCCTGTACGGGGTTCCGCTGGTCCTGGTGGGTTTCGTGGTGGCGTGGTTCCTCAAGGAGGACAAGCTGCGCGGCTCGGTGACCGCCCCGGAGATCAGCGAGACCCTGGCCTCCAACCCGGTCGAGCGCTCCTCGCACGACGAGGTGGCGCGCGCCCTGTCGGTGCTCGGCACGCGCGAGGGCCGCCGCCGGATCTACCGGACGATCACCGCGAAGGCGGGGTACGACCTGCTTCCGGCGTCCAGCTGGCTGCTGCTGCGGATCCGGCGCCAGGGCTCCGCACAGCCCGCGATGCTGGCGGAGACCACGC
This sequence comes from Streptomyces sp. NPDC088554, assembly GCF_044752945.1. Classification (NCBI taxonomy): domain Bacteria; kingdom Bacillati; phylum Actinomycetota; class Actinomycetes; order Kitasatosporales; family Streptomycetaceae; genus Streptomyces; species Streptomyces sp. NPDC088554. Next base: position 7,821 of record NZ_JBIVMF010000009.1, read on the forward strand.
CCGTACCGCTGACGGCCATCACGGACGCGTCCCGGCAACTGGAGGAGCGCGGGCTCGTCGACCGGACGGGGGTGGAGCTGACGCTCACCGCCTCGGGGGCGGCGTCGGCCGAGGCGCTGGCGAAGGCCCGCGAGGAGTCGCTGTCGGAGCTGCTGGGGGACTGGTGGGGCCCGGACCGGCCGACGGACCTCGTCCAGCTGGTGCACGACCTCAACGCCGAACTGTGCGGCTCGGACGGTGAGTGCCCGGACACCGACGGCCCGCCGGGGGACCACCAGCGGCTCTGAGAGCCCGCCGGGGGTTACGCGGTGACGCGGATGAGGGCGAAGCCGTCGTACCCCTTGGTGCCCACGGTCTGTACGGCGGTCGCGGACAGCCGGGGGTCCGCCGCGATCAGCTCGAACATGCTCCGGGTGGCGAGGACGGCCGGGTCGGTGCTGTCCGGGTCGGCGACCGCGCCGGCGCGTACGACATTGTCGACGATGATCACGCTGCCCGGCCGGGTGAGCTTCAGCGCCCACTCCAGGTAGTGCGGGTTGTTCGGTTTGTCGGCGTCGACGAACACGAGGTCGAAGGGGCCCGCGCCCTCGGCGGCCAGGACCGGCAGCGAGTCCAGCGCGGCCCCCGTCCTGACCTCGGCGACCCGGTCGAGCCCGGCGCGCGCGAGATTGGTACGGGCCACCTCTGCGTGGGCCGGGTCGTACTCCAGGGAGACCAGCCTGCCGTCGGCGGGCAGCGCGCGGGCCAGCCAGATGGTGCTGTAGCCGCCGAGCGTGCCGATCTCCAGAATGGTGCGGGCGCCCTGCGTCAGGGCGATCAACTGGAGCAGTTTGCCCTGGTTCGGGGCGACGTTGATGGCGGGCAGACCGGCCGCGTCACTGGCCGCGAGCGCGGCGGTGAGCGCATCGTCGGCGGGGGCGAGGCGGTCGGTGAGGTAGTGGTCGACGGCGTTCCACCGGTCCTGGGGCTGTGGCATGGGGGCTCCCGCTTTCCTGGGAAGTTTCTTGAGGAAGGTCTGAGACAGTGCCTGAGGCGGTTTCCTGTGCGCAACGTAACCCCGGCGCCCGCCGGACAAGGGCGGGCACAAGGGCATTGAGCCAAAACAGGGATGACAGTCAGGCGAAGAGGGGGTTGCCTGGGTCTCCCTTTCGGGGCAGTGCGAGGCTCTATGCCTCAGAGACGGTGTATGTGGACGGAGGGTCGGCGCGGCGTGGCGAATGCGGAGCACAGCGGGCACGGCGGTGCGGCGGCGGGTACCGCGGGGGATGGGCTCGGCAGAGTCCGGGCGGTCCTCTGGCTGGTCGCCGCGGTGCTGGCGGTCAGACAGACGGCGGCGGTGCTGGGGCGGCCGCCGGGGGAACGGCTCACCGACCTGGAGACCTGGACCGGGGCCAACGGGGTCCTCCATGTGACGGGGTCGCTGTACGACACCGGGAAGTTCACCGGGACGCCGTTCGTCGGTCTCGTGCTCAAGCCGCTCACCCGGGCCGCCGAGCAGAGCCTCGGCATCGCGTGGACCCTGGGGACCCTGCTGCTGGTCGTGGCCCTCGGGCTGGTGGCCGCGCGGGCGCTGCCCGGCCGGGTGTCCCGTCGTACCGGACTGCTCGCCGCGCCCGTCGCGATCAGCCTGCTGATGCTCTCGCTGCCGGTACGCAACAGCTTCTCGCTCGGGCAGACCAGCGTCATCCCGGTGCTGCTGGTGCTGCTCGGCTGCCTCACCGTACGGAGCGAACGGGCCTCCGGCGTCCTCATCGGCGTCGGCGCGGCCCTCCAGCCCGCCGTCCTGCTCTTCGCGCCGCTGCTCTGGTTCACCGGCCGCAGGAAGGCGGCTGTCACCTCGGCCGGGACCTTCGCCGGGCTCACCGCGCTGACCTGGGCCGTGATGCCGGGCGACTCCTGGGCGTACTGGGTGCACCATGTCGCGGGCGCGGGGCTCGGCGAGCGCGCGGACAGCCTCGCCAACCAGTCCCTGCACGGGGCGCTGCTGCGGTTCGGGCTGACCGGGCCGCCGGAGGTCGCGCTCGCCGTCCTGCTGGGCGCGGCCGTGGTCTGGCTCGGGCTGCGACGGGCGGTGCGGTACGCGCGCGACGGGCAGCCGCTGCTCGCCGTCGCACTGACCGGCTGCGTCGCGGTCGCGGTCTCGCCGGCCGCCTGGCAGCACCAGCTGCTGTGGCTGCTGCCGGCGCTGGTCGGCCGGGTCGGCACCCGGGCCAGGGACCGGCTGGTGTGGCCCGCGGTGGCGATCCTGGTGATGACGCTGCCGGGCAGGATGCTGCTGCCCAACATGAAGTTCCTGGCTCCGGTGCGGGAGAACCTCCCGCTGATCGTGGCGCTGGCGGCGGCCTGCGCGGTGCCCTTCCTGCTGCGTACCTCGCCGTACTTCGACAAGCCGGTCCCGACCGAGTACGCCGAGGCGGCGCCGTCGCGCTGGAGCCGGGTGCCGCTGGTGCCGTTCTGGAAGCGGCTGCTCACCCGGCCCAACCTGCTGCTCGAACTGCTGGCGATCAGGGTCGGGTACGCGCTCTACTCCCACATCCGGCTGGCCGCGACGGGCGGTCGCGAGACCGCCGAGGAGCACGGCCGACAGATCCACTCCATCGAGCGGGCGCTCGGGATCGACATCGAGCGATGGGCCAACCAGGCGGCGGTCGACACGAAGTGGATCGCCGACTTCTTCAACTTCTACTACACGTCGTTCCACTTCATGATCCCGCTCACGATCCTCGCCGTGCTGTACGTGCGACGGCCCGCCGACTACCGCTGGGCCCGCTCCTCGCTGGGCTTCGCGACGGTGCTGGCGCTCATCGGCTTCTGGTTCTACCCGCTGGCGCCGCCCCGGCTCATGCCCGGCCTGGGCTTCATCGACACCGTCCACGGCCCCCAGGACCTGACCAACCCCGACTACGGCGCGCTCACCGCGCTCACCAACCAGTACGCGGCGATGCCCTCGCTGCACTTCGGCTGGTCGCTCTGGTGCGGGATCGTCATCGTGGTGCTCGCGCCCAGGATGTGGATGAAGATCCTCGGGCTGCTCCACCCCCTCTTCACGGTCTGCGCCATCGTCGCCACCGCCAACCACTGGGTGCTCGACGCGGTCGGCGGCGCGGTGGTGGTGGGCACGGGCTTCGCCCTGACCTACGTACTGGCGGGCCCGAGGCGGCTGCTGCCGCGCCCGGTGACACCAGCGGCACCGGTGGCACCAGCGGCACCTAGGGCACCGAAAGTGGTGGCGCAGGGCACGGCGCCGCAGGATGAGAAGGTCCCCTCCGGGAAGAGTTGAGAGTCAGCGGGGCTCTCCGGGCGGCGGGAAGAACCGGACGGACTCTCCGGGGGAGAAAGGGACCGGACGGACTCTGCGGGGAGACGGGAAGAGACCAGGCGGACTCTCCGGGAAGAGTCGAAGAGTCAGGCGGACTCTCCGGGAGGCCGCGTCTTCCTGCGGTTCCTCAGCAGGAAGACGGTCCCGGCCCCGACGGCCAGCCCGCTCCCGATGATCCACCCGAGCCCCGGCCACTCCGCGTAGCGGCTCGTGGCCGCCGCCGCACCCGTCGTACCCGGTGCGGCGGGTGCGGGCGGCGGGGCGATCGACCTGGGCGGCGGGCCGGTCGCGTTCAGCCGCCGTACGAGGTCGATGCCGCCGAAGTCACGGGGGTCGGTGCCCGTCGCGTGCGCGGTCAGGATCAACTGGGCCCAGGCGGCGGGCCCGTTCTCCCGCGCCCAGGCGGCGGAGTTCCGCTTCAGCCACTCCAGGGCGCGGGCCGCCCGGTCCCCGTACCCGGTGGCGGTCAGGGCGATCACGGCCTGCGCGGTGGTCCCGACATCGGGCGCGCTCTCGGCGCCGGGCGCCGGGGGCCGGTCGAGGTGGCCGGTCGCCGCGAGGGAGACGGCCAGATAGGCCGCGCCGTTGCGGGCGGCCCGCTCCGGCGGGAGGTCGGCGGTGGGATCCGTCGCCGTGGGCCCGGAGTCCACGCAGGAGGGTGCGGTACTCCCGGCCGCCACCGGCCCGGTGACCAGCCGCTTGCCCGTGCCGCCGAGGACCGCGGCCGCCGTGGCGCCGTCGTCGGCGGTGAGCCGGCCCGACCCGTCGGGGTGGTCCGCGAAGGCCCCGGCGTCGGCCCCCGAGGGCGCGCCGCAGGGGACGGAGAGCCGCACCAGCGCGTCATAGGCGTTACGGCCCTCGGGGTGGGGCGCGTTGTCGTGCGTACGGACCGAACTGGGCCGCACCCCGGCGGCGGTCAGCGCGCCTATCACCAGCGAGATGGAGCGCGCGTCGCTCGGCGCGCCGGGCGCCCGGCCCCAGCCGCCGTCCGCGTTCTGCGCGGTCCGCAGCCAGCCGATCGCGCCGCCCATGGCGACGCCCTGACCGCCGAGCGAGGACAGTGTCTGGACGGCCGTGGCGGTGACGCCGACATCGCCCGGTGTCCGTCCGTCGCAGGGCACGGCGGGATCGGGGCGGTACGCGGTGAACGCGCCGTCGGCGCACTGCTGTCCCTGGAGCCAGCGCACCGCGTCGTCGGCGGGGCGCACCCCGGCGACCAACTGCCCCAGCATCGCCAGCGCCTGACGCCGGACCCCGTCACGGGTGGGGTCCTGGTCGCCGTACAGCCCCGGCGGGATCACCACGGGCCCGGCGGGCGGGGCGGGAGAGGGCGGGGGGGCGGGAGAGGTCCGGGCGGGGGCGGGTACGTCGCCGCCCGCCACGGCTGCCGGAGCGTACGCCCCGCAGAGCACGGCGGACGCGGCGAACGCCGCCGCACAGCGGCGAACGGTGGTCATGGCTGGCTGCGCCTCTCCTGCGGACGGGGGCCGTCACCCGGCCCCGTACGGGCGACCGGTACGGGTCACGACGACGGCCCGCCCACTCTACCGGCCACCCCGAAGCCTCCCGGGACGAGCCGCCCCCGTACGACCGGCGCCGTCACGAGCAGGAACACCGCGAAGGCGGTCAGCCGTTGGAGCCCCGGCTCGGCGAGGGTGCCGCTGTGGTGAATGCCGTACACCGCGTACACGGTGGCGGCGACACCGGTCACCACGATCGCGCAGGCCAGGTCCACCCCGCCGTGTCTGCCACGTATCAACAGCGGCGCGGCCGGCGGGTCGAGGACCGCGAGGGACGACCAGGAGAGGTTGAGCCGGCCGGGAGCCCGGCCGTAGGGGTGGAGACCGGGGCGGACCAGGTCGGTCATGTGCGCGGCGGTCCCCACCAGCAGCACGGCCACGTATCCGCGGACGATCGTGGCCGCCCACCCCGGCGTGCGGCGGGGGCGGGTGGGGGCTCGCGGGAGGGCATCCCGGCAGCCCGTCACCCGCGGAAGACTCGCGGAAGGCCCACGGAAGGCCCGCGGAAGGCCCGCGGAAGGCCCCCGCCGGGCCTCCGCAGGTTTCCGACGGACGGTCAGTCGCGGGCCGGGTCGACGCCGAAGGTCTTGGCGACGTCGTCGAGCATGGTCTCGGCGCCCTGGACGCTGACTGAGCTGAACCAGGTGAGGTCGGAGACCGACGTGCGCTTACCCGTCAGCTTCTTCCAGAGAGGGTTGGTCTCGAACTGCTTGCTCGCCTTCTGGGCCGCGCCGGTCGGGTCGTCGAACGTGGAGACGAAGAGATAGTCGGCGTCGAGCGAACGGATCCGCTCCTGGCTGATGTCCACGTTGATGCCGTCCTTCGTGGTCGGCTGGCCCTTCGGCCGTTCGAAGCCGATGTCGTCCATGACCTGGCCCGGGAAGGACGCCTCGGTGTAGAGCCGCACCGTGGGCTCCCCGGCGAAGCGGACGACGGAGACGGTGGGCATCGTGCCCTTGTTCTTCTCCTTGATCTCCTCGCCGATCTTCTTCGCGCGCTTCTCGTACGTGGCGATGCGCTCCTTGGCGAGGGTCTCCTTGTCGAGGACCTTGCCGAGCATCAGGAGGTTCTGCTTCCAGGTCGGGCCCGTGGTCTCGCTGAAGACGGTGGGCGCGATCTTCTCGAACTGGTTGTAGTACTTCTCATGCCGGACCTTCGCCGAGACGATCAGGTCGGGCTTGGTCGCGGCGAGCTTGCCGAGGTTCGGCGTCATCAACTCGCCGGTGTCCACCGCGCCCTTGCTGTACGTCTTGCCGTCCGCGCCGAGGTAGTCCGGCAGCCCGTGCTGTCCGTAGGTGCGGTACGCCGGGTACGCCACGACCTCGGCCTTCAGCGCGATGGCCGCGTCGACGTAGCTGGTGTCCAGGGCGGCGACCCGCACCGGGCGCTTGTCTATCGTCACCTTGCCCATCGCGGTGTCGATGGTGACCGGGTAGGCCCCGTCGGCGGCCTTGGTGGCGCCCGAGCCGGAGTCGGCGGAGTCGCTCGACCCGCCGCAGGCGGCGAGCCCGAGGGAGGCGACGGTCACCAGGGCGACGGCCGAGAGCGTACGTCCGCGCGCAGCTCGGTGAGTTGATCCGGACGTACGGTGCACCCTGTTCATGACGCTTCCCTTGCAGTGGATAGCCTTACCTAACTTTCCTGTGAACACTAAAGTAAGAGGTCGTTTCAGGCCAATGGGTACACCGACAAGATCAAGGGGAGCGGCGTGACATCCGTTACGCGGGCCGAACGGCCCGTGCCCGCCGCCCGGTCGAGGACCGCACCGGCACGGCGACGGCGGCTCGTCGGGCTCGCCGTACTGCTCGGCGCGCTGGCGCTGGCGCTGGCCGCGAGCCTGCTGCTCGGCTCCCAGCCGCTGACCCCGGGGGCCGTCTGGCACGCGCTCACCGCGCCCACCGGCACCGACGACGACATCATCGTGCGCTCCCTGCGCGCGCCACGCACCGCCCTCGCGGCCCTCGCCGGACTGGCGCTCGGCGTCGCGGGCGCGGTCGTCCAGGGCCACACCCGCAATCCGCTGGCCGACCCCGGACTGCTCGGCGTCACCCAGGGCGCGGCGCTCGCCGTCGTGCTCGGCGTCTTCATCCTGCGGCTCGACAGCCTGTACGGGTACGTCTGGTTCGCGTTCGCGGGCGCGCTCGTCGCCAGCGTCGTGGTCTTCGCCCTCGGCACGCTCTCCCAGGGCGGGCCCACCCCGCTGACCCTGGTGCTCGCCGGGGCCGCGATGTCCGCGTTCCTCGGCGGCCTGGTCTCCGCGCTGGTCCTCCTCGACCAGCAGAGCCTGGACGTCTACCGGTTCTGGCGGGTCGGCTCGGTGGCCGGACGCCCCGCCGACATCGTCTGGCAGGTCCTGCCGTTCATCGTCGTCGGAGTCGTCCTCGCCCTGGTCAACGCCCCCGGGCTGAACGCGCTCGCGCTCGGCGACGACCTCGCCCGCGCGCTGGGCATCCGCGTCGGACTCACCCGCGCCACCGGCATCGCGGCCATCACCGTCCTCACCGGCGCGGCCGTCGCGGCCTGCGGACCGATCGGCTTCGTCGGCCTGATCGTGCCGCAGTTCGCCCGTTTCCTGACCGGCCCCGACCACCGCTGGCTGCTGCCGTACTCCGGACTGCTCGGCGCGCTGCTGCTCCTGGTCGCCGATGTCATCGGCCGGGTCGTGGCCCCGCCCGGCGAACTGGAGGTCGGCATCGTCATCGCGGTGATCGGCTGCCCGTTCTTCCTGTACCTCATCCGGCGGCGGAAGCTGGCCCAGCTGTGACCGACACCTCTCCCTCCCTCCCCATACCGGCGGGTGACCGCGCGTCGTTCGGCCGGCCCGCCGCCAGGCTCGGCCCGTTCTCCTGGGTCCTGCGCGGCCGGGTGATCGCGGTGACCGCCGTCCTGCTCGTCGCGCTGGTCGCGGTGACCGCGTACGGACTGACCCTCGGTGACCCCGCCCTCAGCACCGCCGACATCCTGGACGTCCTGCGGGACGGCGGGACCCGGGTGCAGCACTTCATCCTGATCGACCTCCTCGCCCCACGCGCCCTCGGCGGCGCGCTCGTCGGCGCCGCGCTCGGGCTCTCCGGCGCGCTCACCCAGTCCGTCTCCCGCAACCCGCTGGCCAGCCCGGACATCATGGGTATCACCTGGGGCGCGGCCGTGGGCGCCGTCTCGGTGATCGTCCTCGGCGGATCGCGCGGCGGCCAGATCAGCGGCACGCTCGGCAACCTCGGGGTGCCGGTCGTGTCCCTGGCCGGCGGGCTGCTCGCCGCCCTCGCCGTGTATCTGGTGGCCCGCGCCCCCGGCACCCGCGGCGGCGGTACGGGCGGCCACCGGCTGCTGCTGGCCGGCATCGGCGTGTCGACGCTCCTGGCCAACCTCACCTACTGGCTGCTCACCCTGGCCGACGTCACCGACGCGGGCCGCGCCCAGCAGTGGCTCACCGGCAGCCTCAGCGGCATGGACTGGCCCCAGGTCGTACCCACCGGGATCGCCCTCGCCCTCCTCGTCCCGCTCACCCTGCTCGGCGCGCACCGGCTCGCCGCGCTCGGCCTCGGCGACGACAGCGCGCGCGGCCTCGGCCTGCCGGTGGAGCGCACGCGCGTGCTGCTCCTGCTGGCCGCCGTCGCGCTCGCCGCCGTCGCCACGGCGGCGGCGGGCCCCATCGCCTTCGTCGCCCTCGCCACCCCGCAGATCGCGATGCGGGCGTGCGGGGTGGCCCAGCCGCCGCTGATCGCCTCCACCGTGCTGGGCGCGCTGCTGACCGTGACGGCCGACCTGCTCGCCCGGGTCGCCTTCGGCTCCATCGAACTGCCGGTCGGCGTCCTCACGGCGGTGCTCGGCGCGCCGTACCTCATGTATCTGCTGATCCGCAGCCGCCGGAAGGCCCGCTCATGACCCTCGAACCGCCCGCCCCCACCCCCGGATCCGCCCGGCTGACCGCCCGCGGGCTGCGCCTCTCGTACGGGACGAAGACCGTCGTCGACGGCCTCGACCTGGACGTCCTCGACCGTACGGTCACCGCCGTCATCGGCCCCAACGGCTGCGGCAAGTCCACGCTCCTGCGCGCGCTCGGCCGGCTGCTCACCCCGCAGGCGGGCCAGGTCCTGCTGGACGGCCGGCCGCTCGGCAAAATGGCGACGAAGGAGGTGGCCAGGACGATCGGCGTCCTGCCGCAGTCGCCCACCGCCCCCGACGGGCTGACCGTCGCCGACCTGGTGGCCAGGGGCCGCCATCCGCACCAGTCCTGGTACCGCCAGTGGTCCTCCGACGACGAGGCGGTCGTCCTGGAGTCGCTGCGGATGACCGACATGCTGGACCACGCGGACCGGACGATCGACGAGCTGTCGGGCGGCCAGCGGCAGCGCGTCTGGATCTCCATGGCGCTCGCCCAGCAGACCGAACTCCTGCTGCTGGACGAGCCGACGACCTATCTGGACCTCGCCCACCAGGTCGACGTCCTCGACCTGGTCGAGCGGCTGCACACCGACCACGGCCGTACGGTCGTGATGGTGCTGCACGACCTCAACCTCGCCGCCCGCTACGCCAAGCGGCTGATCGCCATGCGGGACGGCCGGATCGTCAGGACCGGGTCGCCCGAGGAGGTGCTGACCGAGGAGACCCTGCGCGAGGTGTTCGGCCTGGAGGCGGCCGTCATCACCGACCCGGTGTCGGGCACCCCGCTGGTGCTGCCGATCGGCGGCCGGCAGCGCGCCGCGCGGGAACGCTGACAGCAGGGCCCGGGTGGGGCCTGTCCGACACACAGCGCCTGGCCCGCGACGCCTGGCGGGCACTTCCCCGGCCACCTCCCCCGGACTCCGTCCGGGGGTACCCCCGGAGGTGCCCCCACGCCGCGTTGTCGGAGCCGCCCGAGTACGTCCAGTCCGCGGGCGATCTCCCGCGGACTCCGTCCCGGGGGTACCCCCACCGCCTTGTGATCGCACGCACCGGACGCCGTGAGCCCCGCCCCGAGGGGCGGATCGCACGCACCGGACGCAGTGAGCCCCGCCCCGAGGGGCGGACGGCGCCATGTGCCGGACAGGCCCCAGTGTTTGTTCGGTCCCCGGGCCCTTCCAGCCGTCGGCCAGGTTAATTTCCGTTAATTTCCGAGAACAGTCGGGGAACATCGCCCGCTTTGGGGTGTTCAGGTCTTGTTGACATCCCGTCTACGCGCGTATCTTGAGCCGACTTTCCGCTTTCCGCGCGGCTGCCCCCACATCAAGTGCGCAGGAATACGCGGCGGAACACGCGACAGAGAGAGCTACCGTGTCCTCTTCCATACCTCCGGCCCTGCGCGGCAGGCGGGCCAGGCTCATCGCCCTCACCCTCCCCGTGTCCATCGCCGGTTCGCTCATCGCGCTGCCGTCCGCCCAGGCGCTCCCCTCCCCGGACGCCGTGATCGCCGAGGTGTACGGCGGCGGCGGCAACTCCGGCGCCACGCTGACGCACGACTTCATCGAGCTGGGCAACGCGGGCGGCGCGGCCTTCGACCTGACCGGCTGGTCCGTGCAGTATCTGAGCGGCTCGCCCTCCTCGACCACCAAGTGGTCGGTCACCCCGCTGAGCGGCACCGTCCCCGCGGGCGGCAGCTATCTGATCCAGGGCGCCAAGGGCGCGGGCGGTGACACCGCGCTGCCCACCCCGGACGCGACCGGCACCCTCGCCCTGTCGGCGAGCAGCGGCACCGTCGCACTCGTCCACTCCACCACCGCCCTGACCTGCGTCACCGCCGCCGACTGCGCGGCGGACGGCAGCGTCAAGGACCTCGTCGGATTCGGTACGGCGGCGGTACGCGAGACCTCGCCCGCCACCGGTGCCGACAACACCCACTCCGTCGGCCGGACCGCCGCGCTCACCGACACGGACGACAACTCCGCGGACCTCACGGGACAGGCGCCCACCCCGCGCAACAGCGCCGGTACGGGCACGGGCGGCGGCGAGCCCGTACCGACCCCGTCGCCCACCGACACCACCCCCGGTGAGCTGCGCATCCACGACATCCAGGGCGCCACGCGGCTCTCCCCGTACGCCGGAAAGACCGTCACCGACGTCCCCGGTGTGGTCACCGCCGTCCGGTCCACCGGCACGCGCGGCTTCTGGATCCAGGACGTTCGGCCGGACAACGACCCCGCCACCAGCGAGGCCGTCTTCGTCTTCACCGGCTCGGCGACCCCGCAGGTCAAGGCCGGTGACTCCGTCCTCGTCTCGGCCAAGGTCGTCGAGTACTACCCGGGCGGCCAGGCATCCGGATCGCAGTCCCTGACCGAGCTGTCGGGACCGACGGTCACCGTGCTCTCCTCCGGCAACGCCCTCCCGGCCGCCGAGGTCATCAGGTCGAAGACGGTGCCCAACGCCTACGCGCCCACGGCCGCGCCGGGCTCCACGATCGAGTCGCTGCCCCTCAAGCCGGACACCTACGCGCTGGACTGGTACGAGTCCCGCGAGGGCATGCGCGTCGAGATCGGCGACAGCCGGGTGGTGGGCGCCTCCAACACGTACGGCGAGACGTGGGTGACCACCAAGCCGAAGCAGAACGCCACCCCGCGCGGCGGCACCGTCTACACCTCGTACACCGACGCCAACTCCGGCCGCCTCAAGCTGATCTCGCTGACCGGCCAGAAGGCGGCGGCCGATGTCGGCGACATCCTGACCGGACCGAGCACCGGGGTCCTCGACTACTCCAACTTCGGCGGCTACTCCCTCCAGACGACCACCCTGGGCACGGTCACGTCGAACGGCCTCAAGCCCGAGGTCGCGAAGAAGGCCAAGTCCAACGAACTGTCGATCGCCACGTACAACGTCGAGAACCTCGACCCGACCGACGCGCAGGCCAAGTTCGACCGGCTGGCCGAGGGCGTGGTCACCAACCTCGCCGCGCCCGACGTGGTGAGCCTGGAGGAGATCCAGGACAACAACGGCGCCAAGGACGACGGCACGGTCTCCGCCGACCGGACCCTCGCCCGGTTCACCGCCGCCATCAAGGCGAAGGGCGGCCCCGCCTACGACTGGCGCGCGATCGACCCGCAGGACAAGGCGGACGGCGGCGAGCCGGGCGGCAACATCCGCAACGTCTTCCTCTTCAACCCGGAGCGCGTCGGCTTCGTCGACCGTCCCGGCGGCGACGCCACCACCGCGACACAGGTCGTCACCAGCGGCAAGAAGGGCAAGGACATCGCCCTGTCCGTGTCCCCGGGCCGGATCAACCCCACCTCGGATGCCTGGAAGAACAGCCGCAAGCCGCTCGTCGGCGAGTTCCGGTTCCGCGGCGAGCAGGTCTTCGTCATCGGCAACCACTTCAACTCCAAGGGCGGCGACCAGCCGGTCCACGGTGTGTTCCAGCCGCCGGTCCTGGGCTCCGAGACCCAGCGGCTCACCCAGGCCGCGGAGGTCCACACCTTCGTCGCCGGACTCCTCGCCAAGGACAGCAAGGCCAAGGTCGTCGTCCTCGGTGACCTGAACGACTACCAGTTCTCCAGGCCGCTGGACGTGCTCAGGAAGGGCAAGGTCCTCAAGGACCTGATCAGCACCCTGCCGAAGAACGAGCGCTACAGCTACGTGTACGACGGAAGTTCGCAGACCCTGGACCACATTCTGGTCAGCCCGGCCGTCAAGAAGCCCGGCTACGAGGTCGTCCACATCAACGCGGAGTTCGCCGACCAGGCGAGCGACCACGACCCGCAGGTTGTCCGTATCAAGTGAGCCGACAGGAGGGCGGGTACGCGGGGACGCGTGCTCGCCCTTCGCGGTGTCGCGGTGTCGCGTGCTCGCCCTTCGGGGTGTCGCGGTGTCGCGTGCTCGCCCTTCGGGGTGTCGCGGTGTCGCGTGCTCGCCCTTCGGGGTGTCGCGGTGTCGCGTGCTCGCCCTTCGGGGTGTCGCGGGGACGCGTGCCCGCCCTTCGCGCTGTCGGGTCGCCTTGCCCGGGTTGAGGATCCCGTACGGATCGAACGCGGCCTTCAGCCGTGGTGCGGGGCCGGACTCCCCGGGCCCGGCTCGTCCGCGAGCCACTGGCGCTTGAGCGTGCCCACCCCGTGCTCCCCGGTGAGGCTGCCGCCCAGCCGCAGCGCCGGGCGCGCCCCCGGCGCCGGGGGCGGTTCCGGATCGACCGCTCGACGCGGCTCGTCGAGGCCGTGGACCGGGGCGCGGTCGATCTGGCCGTCTATGCCACCGAAGCGGCGGGCACCGCGGGCATCCCGGTCGGCGGGCTCCCGCCGGGCTGGTACGCGGCGCCCTCCTGGACCCCGCCGGACGCGCCGGGGCCGCTGCCGCTGGTGGCCATCGAGGACCCCTGCGCGATCCGCCGCCGCGCCCCGGGCGTCCTGGCCGAGCGGGGCATACCCGCCACCGTCGTCTGTGACGCGGGCTGTCCCGCCGGGGCCTCGACGCCGCGCGTGGGGCTCGGCGCCGCCCTGCTCGCCTCGATCGGAGAGGCCCCCGGCGGTCTGGCCCAGCGCCACGACCTACCGCCGGTCCCCACGATCCGGATGAGCGCCCACGTGGGGAAGGGCACGGATCCGGCGATGGTCGCGGCGATGCGGGGGCTGCTCGCGGGGACGGCTCAGGTGGCGCAGGGCGCCGTCAGATAGTCGAACGTCCGGGTCGCGTCGAGCACCCGTCGTACGGGAGGGGTGTAGCGCAACAGGCACAGGTCGCCGCCGGCCCGTCTGCTGGCCCGGCGCTGGCTGCGCAGGATGTTCAGGCCCGTGGAGTCCATGAACGGCACCTGGCTGAAGTCCAGCTCGACATAGCGGTCGGCCAGCGGCGCCAGCGTGACGAACAGATCGGGTCCCGTGTCACAGTCCAGCTCACCGCGGACCTGCACCAGCACGCGGTCATGACGGGGGACGATCCTCACGCGGAGCGGTTCGGCGGGCCGGGCCGGTTCGTACGGCTGCGACGGCGGTCGTGCGGGGGGCGGTACGGAGATGGGGGCCTCGCTCACTTGGGAAGGTCCGCGCCCGCCCGGGGTGTTTCGGGGATCCGGTACGGGGACGGCGCGACCGGGGCACGTTACACCGGGCGGCCCCCGGGACGGCGCCGGACCCGCCCGCGCGGCCCCCGCGCGGCCCAACGGCCGGTGTCGTCGATATGTGCCATTTCTGTGTGCTGGCTGTGATCTGTCCGCCGGATCGGCGTTACACGGGATTGGTTTTCTCATTCCACCGGGGCAGCGGCCCCGGTGGAGCAAGAGAAACAGAGCAAGGAGCCCCCCTCGTGTCCCTCATCGAAGCGTCCTCGACCCAGGCGGCCGAGTCCGAGTCCGGACAGTCCCGTGCCACGTTCTCGCTGCGCCGCCACCGCCTGATCGCGGTCCCCACCCTGCTGCTGAGCCTCGTGGTCGGCGGAGCCGTCCTGGCGGGTCCCGCCCAGGCGGCCGAAACCCCCAGTTGCCAGAGTCTCCCCGGCGCGACCTGCCCGTCGCAGCCGAGCGTCGGTATCACCGGTAGCTCCACCGCCCCGCAGGCCGTGCCCCGTGGCATCCAGGCGGCGCTGAACTACTGGCGTCAGCTCAGCTGGCCGAACTTCCGGAACATCGCCCAGCGCGGTGCCGCCTTCGAGGTCGAGAACTTCAACGACGCGCGCGGCCGGCACATCGAGGGCTGGATCGAGTCGGGCGGCCAGTACAACGACAACGGCGGCGCGCTGATGACCTTCATGCACAACGGCAACGCCGGCCCCAGTGCGAGGAACTACCAGGGCTCCTTCCAGGAGTACTACGGCAGCGTGTACCCGAACAACCCGGTGCGCAGCGGCATCGCGACCGGAAACTTCCGTATCGTGCGGGCGCTCGGCACCGGTGACGTCTGGGTCTCGATCGACCACTACTCCAACTTCCGCTACATCGGCCGCCCGTAACCGCGGCTGGAACCAGCACATGGAGGGCTCCCGCGTTCGGCGCGGATCCCGCGATATCACCCAGGTGATATCGCGGATCCGTACCGACCGCGGGGGCCCTCTCCGCGTTCCCGCGAGCGCGGCCCACGGTCCACGACGGCGCTCCCGCAGTGCTCCTCGCGGCGCTTTCCGTGGCGTGAATCACCCGGTCCGCCCGGTTCGGCGAGGCTACCTGCCGGTAGATTCGTCGCCTGGGTGTGCGGCGGCCATGCGACAGGCGTACGGCGTGCGAGAACTTGTTCAGGATCAACGTCGGCGGATACGCTCCGGCTAAACGGCAGTGACCACAGTGATGGCAGTGACCGCAGAGGGCACAGAGAGAAGAGGACCGGGCGTGACCGCTGGGGCGATCGAGGCGGGCACCGAGCAGGACTCCCCCTCCCCGGACGACGGCCGGCCCCTGCGTATCGCACTCCTCAGTTACAAGGGGAACGAGTTCTGCGGCGGCCAGGGCGTGTACGTCCGCCACCTCTCCCGCGAACTCGCCCGCCTCGGTCACCACGTCGAGGTCATCGGCGCCCAGCCCTACCCCGTACTCGACCTCGACGAGGGTGTCTCGCTCACCCAGCTGCCCAGCCTCGACCTCTACCGGCAGCCGGACCCCTTCCGCACTCCGGCGCGCGACGAGTTCCGCGACTGGATCGACGCCCTGGAAGTCGGCACGATGTGGACCGGCGGTTTCCCCGAGCCGCTCACCTTCTCGCTGCGGGCCCGGCGTCATCTGGCCGCCAGGGCGGGCGATTTCGATGTCGTCCACGACAACCAGACACTCGGTTACGGGCTGCTCGGCGACCTCGGCGCGCCCCTGGTCACCACCATCCACCACCCCATCACCGTCGACCGCGCGCTCGATCTGGCCGCCGCCCCCGACTGGCGCCGCCGGGCCTCCGTACGCCGCTGGTACGGCTTCACCCGGATGCAGAAGCGCGTCGCGCGCCGGCTGCCGTCCGTCCTCACCGTCTCCGACTCCTCCCGGCGGGAGATCACCGAGCATCTCGGGGTCCCCGCGGACCGTATCGACGTCGTGCACATCGGCGCCGACACCGGACTCTTCTCGCCCGATCCGGCCGTCACCGAGATACCCGGCCGGATCGTCACCACCTCCAGCGCGGACGTCCCGCTCAAGGGCCTCGTCCATCTGATCGAGGCGCTCGCCAAACTCCGCACGGAACACCCCGCCGCGCATCTGGTCGTCGTCGGCAAGCGCGCCGAGAACGGACCGGTCGCACGGGCCATCGAACGGTACGGGCTGGAAGGCGCCGTCGAGTTCGTCAAGGGCATCTCCGACGCGGAGCTGGTCGCACTGGTCCGGGGCGCGCAGATCTCCTGCGTACCGTCGCTGTACGAGGGGTTCTCGCTGCCTGCCGCCGAGGCGATGGCCACCGGCACACCGCTCGTCGCGACCACCGGGGGTGCGATCCCCGAGGTCACCGGTGCCGACGGCGAGACCTGTCTCGCCGTGCCGCCCGGCGACGCGGGCGCGCTGGCCGCCGCGCTCGGGCGGCTGCTCGACGACGCGGAGCTGCGCGCCCGGCTGGGCGCGGCGGGCCGGGCGCGGGTGCTGTCCCGGTTCACCTGGGCGAGCGCGGCCCGGGGGACCGCCGAGCGGTACCGCGAGGCCATCGCCCGGCAGGGCGCCCGTAAGGTGGCCGGGGCCCGCTGATGCCGTATCCCGTCCGTCCCCCGCTCCCCACCCACCTCTCTCCCCGTCGCTTCGACCGCGAAAGCAGGACGACCCTGTGCTGACCGTGGACTTCACCCGCTTCCCGCTCGCCGCGGGCGACCGCGTGCTCGATCTGGGGTGCGGCGCGGGCCGGCACGCCTTCGAGTGCTACCGGCGCGGCGCCCAGGTCGTGGCCCTCGACCGGAACGGCGAGGAGATCCGCGAGGTCGCCACGTGGTTCGCCGCGATGAAGGAGGCGGGAGAGGCCCCGGAGGGCGCCACCGCCACCGCGATGGAGGGCGACGCGCTCCATCTCCCCTTCCCCGACGAGTCGTTCGACGTCGTGATCGTCTCCGAGGTCATGGAGCACATCCCGGACGACAAGGGCGTGCTCGCCGAGATGGTGCGCGTGCTGCGCCCCGGCGGCCGGATCGCGGTCACCGTCCCGCGGTACGGCCCCGAGAAGGTGTGCTGGGCGCTCTCCGACGCGTACCACGAGGTCGAGGGCGGCCACATCCGGATCTACAAGGCCGACGAACTGCTGGAGCGCATGCGGGAGGCCGGGCTCAAGCCGTACGGCACCCACCACGCGCACGCCCTGCACGCGCCCTACTGGTGGCTCAAGTGCGCCTTTGGGGTCGACAACGACCAGGCGCTGCCCGTCCGCGCGTACCACAAGCTGCTCGTCTGGGACATCATGAAGAAACCCCTGGCCACCAGGGTCACCGAGCAACTCCTCAACCCCGTCGTGGGCAAGAGCTTCGTGGCGTACGCGACCAAGCCGCACCTCCCGGTGGTGGCCGCCAAGTGACCCTGACCGGGCGCGGCCCCGAGGCCGTCGAGCATCTCGTCCTGCCCGGTGTGCTCACCGCCGAGCAGGCCACCCGGACGGTGGCGGCGCTCCGCGCCGTACAGCGCCCGGACGGCGCGATCCCGTGGTTCCGCGGGCACCACCTGGACCCCTGGGACCACACCGAGGCGGCCATGGCGCTGGACGCCGCGGGCGAGAGCGGGGCGGCGGCGCGGGCGTACGAGTGGCTGGCGCGCGCCCAGAACGAGGACGGCTCCTGGTACGCCTCCTACGAGGACGCGGACGGTGCCGTGCCCCGCTCCCGGGTCCGCGAGACCAACTTCTGCGCGTACCCGGCCGTCGGCATCTGGCACCACTACCTGGCCACCGGGGACGACGGGTTCCTCGACCGGATGTGGCCCGTCGTCCACGCGGCGATCGAGTTCGTCCTCACGCTCCAGCAGCCCGGCGGCGAGATCGGGTGGAAGCGCGAGGAGGACGGCACCCCCGTCAACGACGCGCTGCTGACCGGGAGTTCCTCCATCTACCAGGCGCTGCGCTGCGCGCTCGCCATCGCAGAGGAGCGCGAAGAGCCGCAGCCCGACTGGGAGTTGGCGGCCGGTGCGCTCGCGCACGCGATCGGCGCCCACCCGGAGCGGTTCCTCGACAAGAGCCGTTACTCGATGGACTGGTACTACCCCGTACTCGGCGGCGCGGTGACCGGCGCCGCCGCCACGGCCCGTATCGAGGAGGGCTGGAACCGCTTCGTCGTCCCGGAGCTGGGGGTGCGCTGTGTGCTGCCCAACCCCTGGGTGACGGGCGGCGAGAGCTGTGAACTCGCCCTGGCGCTCTGGGTGACGGGGGAGTCCGACCGCGCCCTGGAGATCCTCCAGTCCGTCCAGCATCTGCGCGCCGGGAACGGGATGTACTGGACGGGGTACGTCTTCGAGGGCAACATCGCGTTCTGGCCGGACGAGCAGACCACCTGGACGGCGGGCTCGCTGCTGCTGGCGGTGGCCGCGCTGGGCGGCGACGAGGCGACCACGGCCGTCTTCGGCGGCGAACGGCTGCCCCTGGGCCTCGCACCGGACTGCGCGGTCTGCGGCACGCCTTAGGGCGGTCGCGTACGGCACCCGTACGGCGCAGTCCGCGTGGCGACGGCACCGGCCGGGAGCGAGGCTACAGGCAGTCCGTCCGTCTAGGAGGTCTGCTGTGCTCACTCAAGCGAACGCCGGTGCGCGTACCGATACCGATACCGCTCCCCCCACCGGCCGTCACCCCCTCGCCCATGTCCCGATACGCCGCGCCGTCGTGGCGGTGGTGCTCTCCTGCGCCCTGCTGCTGACGACGGCGGCCTGCGGAAACAGTGGCAACAGGGGAAGCGGCCAACAGAACGTGGCCGACACCGTCAAGGTCGCGGCGACCTCCCCCGCCGAGAAACAGAAATTCGCCAAGACCCGCTTCGTCGCCAACGCGGGGCTCGCGGCCGGTGCCACGTACCAGTGGATCATCAAGCCGTACAAGAAGGGCAAGTTCAAGAAGGGCGCCCACGGCCGGAAGGTCGCCCTGGTCAAGGCCGGTCTCGCCGGTGTCTTCGCCTACAACAGGCTCAAGGCGGCGTCCAAGAACGCCAAGGGCGACCCCCTGCTGTCCAAGGCGGTGGCCCCGCTGACGGCCGGGATCGACTCCCTCAAGGACCTCGGGAAGAAGCTGCGCAAGGGCGACGCCGGAAGCGGTGACATCAACAGCTTCGAGAAGGTCATCAAGAACGTCAAGGACGCGGGGAGCAGCGCGGGCGCGCCGGTGAAGGACAAGGTGCCGTCGCTGTCCCAGCTGAAACAGTGAGCGGCGGGCGAAACCGCCGACCCGCCGGGATCCGTCCGCCGCGGCCGTCGTCCGGCTGACCGGCGGGGGCCGGGGAGACGGCAGTGGTACGGGAACGGCAGTGGCCCCCGTCTCCCGACGGGGGCCACTGCCTGCGGGACGGGGTGTCGTTCAGCCGCGCTGGATGCCCGAGGTGTCCTGGAGGACGCCGCGGCGCCCGTCCTGGGTCTGGGCGACCAGACCGGGACCGCGCTGCTCGACCGCGAGGTACCAGGTGCCGGGGGCGAGTTCGGCGATCGGGGACGGCGAACCGTCCTCGCCGAACAGCGGCCGCGCCACCGGGACCGCGAACCAGAACGGCGAGAAGTCGCTCGCGGGCGCGGCGGCCGCGCCCGTCGCCTGCGCGGGCTCGGGCTGACCGCTGCCGAGCGCGGGCTGCGCGCCGCCGAACGGCGCGGGCTGACCGCCCTGCGCGCCGAACGGCTGCGGCTGGCCCTGGGTGCCGAACGGCTGCTGGCCGCCGGGGTATCCGTACCCCTGGCCGGGACCGCCGGGCTGGCCCGCGTACGCCTGCGGGACCTGCGGCTTCGGCGGGCCGACGAGCGCGACCCGCAGCTGAGGCAGGAGCGGGGTGGCCACGGCGCCGCCCGCGAGGACCGCCGCGCCGAGGAAGCCGAGGATCTGGCCGCCGCCGGCCTTGCCGTCACCGAGCAGATACCAGAGCGCCGTCCACGCGGCGAAGATCGCCAGAGCGGTACCGAACTGGCCGAGTTCCAGACCGACGATCTTCCGCGGCTGGGGCAGCGCGCGGGCGGCGACGATCATAGCCGCGGCGATGACCCCGGCCAGATGGACGCTCATCACGACGCCCAGCAGGTCCCAGGCCTTCACGCCATCGGTGAGACCCGTGTCGTAGAAATTGAAGAACGAGGCGATGAACAGCAACACCGCTGCTCCGATCACCACGCCGTCGCCTCTAGTGAGGGAGCGGATGTTCACGTGAAAAGTCCTTCGTCAGTCGTCTCGTCGGGGCGGTCGTCGCTGCCGCTCGTATGGCGGTGCACGGTGCGAGCTCGGGGTGGCTCCCTATCGTACGGATGAATGTATCGCCTGCCCGATGGGGGCGTCTGCCGGGTATCACGCCTGGTTCCCGGCCTGTTACTGGGATCTGGCTATACCGTCGCCGATTTATGTCCGGTAAGTGGCCCATGGGCGCCATACGCGTCCGATATCCGGGTCGCTTCTTCGGCGCCGGGGGTCACTTCTTCAGGAAACCGCTGATGCCGTCCGCCAGCCCCAGAGCGGCTTTCCGCCGCCATTCCGAGCTGGTAAGCAGGGCCGCGTCGGACGAATCGCGCATGTTGCCGCATTCGATGAACACCTTGGGAACCGTCGAGAGATTCAGCCCGCCCAGATCCCTCCGTACGTCCAACGCCGTACCGTCGCCGATGTAGTTGGACGGAGCGCTTCCGGTCTCCCGGGCGAAATTCCCCACGATACGTTCACCAAGTTCACGCGAAGGTCCCACGATGGCCGAGGTGTCCGCGCCGCCACCCTTGACCAGGGCGGGGAGGATCACATGAAAACCGCGATTACCGGGCGCCGAACCATCCGCGTGTACGGAGACGACGGCATCCGCCTTCGCGTTGTTGCCGATACGGGCGCGCTCGTCGATACAGGGGCCGAACGGACGGTCATTGTCATGGGTGAGTGTGACGGTCGCGCCCTGTTTCGCCAGCAGATCGCGCAGCCGGTAGGAGACATCGAGACTGAACTCTGCCTCCGGATAACCGGCGTTGGTGGAGGTGCCGGTGGTATCGCATTCCTTGGTGGTGGTGCCGATGTCGACCTTGGCGTTGATTTCGGCGGTGTGATCGCGGTTGCGCGGATTGTGGCCGGGGTCGATGACGACGACCTTCCCGGCGAGCGGCCCGGCGCCGGGGGCGGCACTCGTGGCGGGCGTCGGTGCGGGGGTCGGTGCCGGCTCCGGGGCGCTGCCGCCCGGGACGTCGTCGTCCACCGCCGCCGCTCCGGCGACCGCGGGCGGCCCACCGTCGCCGGAGCCGCCCACCCCCTGCCAGACGAACCACCCCGCCAGCGCGGTGGACGCCAGCGCGGCGGCGGCGAGGGTGGGGCGGTTCCGGCCGAAGCGGCGGCGGACGGGCTGCGGGCTCTCGTCGTACGACACCGTCGCGATGCTAATCGGACGCGTCAGATTCCCGGCGAGATACGCCGCAGGACGCGCAACGAGTCAGTCGTCGAGACCTCGGCGAAGGCGCCGGACGCCAGCGCCCTGAGGTAGACGCGGTACGGCGCCTGGCCGCCGTGGGCCGGGTCGGGGAAGACGTCGTGGATCACCAGCAGCCCGCCCTCGGCGAGATGCGGCGCCCACCCCTCGTAATCCCCGGTGGCGTGCTCGTCGGTGTGGCCGCCGTCGATGAAGACCAGCCCGAGCCGCCCGCCCCACACCCGCGCGACCTGCGGCGACCGCCCGACGACCGCGATCACGTGGTCTTCGAGCCCCGCCCGCAGGAGGGTCTCCCGGAAGGTGGGCAGGGTGTCCATCAGGCCGGTCGGGTCGGCCACCTCCGGGTCGTGGTACTCCCACCCCACCTGCTGCTCCTCGCTCCCGCGATGGTGGTCGACGGTCACGGCGACCGTGCCCGTCGACCGCGCGGCGGCGGCCAGCAGCAGGGTGGAGCGCCCGCAGTAGGTGCCGATCTCCAGCAGCGGCAGCCCGGCCGCCCCCGCCGCCACGGCCGCCGCGTACAGCGCCAGCCCTTCGTGTACGGGCATGAACCCCTTGGCGGCCTCGAAGGCGGCCAGCACCTCGGCCGCCACCTGGGCGTCCACCCCGGCCCCGGGCCGGGCGGCCTCCGGTGCGGTGTCCGGCTCGGTCCCGGTGACAGCGGACATGGGGCGGCTCCTCGGTGCTGCTGGCGGCTGGTGGCGGGGCGTACGGCCGATCATGCTGCCGTACGCCCCGGCGCGCGAGGCTGCCGGGGTGCGGCTGCGCCGCCCGGCGGACTCAGGAGGTGACCGCCGCCTCCCGCGCCCCCCGCGCCAGCACCAGGTCGACATCGACGGGCGCGCCGTCCCCCGGGTACTCCGCGGGGCACGCGTGCGGCGCGTACCCGCTCGCCGTCCCCGCCAGTACGTACGGACCGGCGCCCGGGGGCAGCAGGGTGCAGCGGCCGTCCTCGTCGGCGGTGGTCAGGCCGGCCTGCCCGCCCCTGCGGTCGATCAGGGTGACCTTCGCCCGCGGGACGGGGGCGCCGTACACATCGAGCACCCGGCCCGGAAACCGCCGGAACCGGCGATCAGGGTCGGCGTGGCCCGGGCGGAGGCGACGCCGGGCCGGTGCGAGGGCGGGAACAGGGCCAGGACCAGCCCGATCGCCACCGCGCCCGCCGCGATGGCGAGGGCGACGCGGAAGCCGTCCAGGGAGGGCGGCAACCCGCGGTCCTGCCGCCCTTATTCCGCACCGCCCGATTCCGTTCTCGCGGACGGCTCCGGGCCAGGCTCGGGACCCGGCCCGGAGCCGGGCACGGGGTCGTCCGCGGTGGCCGCCAATGCCGGGTCGATGACGGTCTCGCCGGTCAGCACCCGCCGGATCGCCGCCGCCAGCTCCGCCACCGGCCCGTCCTTCACCAGGAACCCCACGACCCCCGCCGCCCTCGCCCGCCGCAGCGCCCCGGGCCGTACGGACGTCGCCAGGACCAGCACCCGGCAGTCCGGCACCTCGTCCCGCAGCAGCGCCGCCGTGTCCAGCCCGCCGAGCCCCGGCGCCCCGATGTCCAGCAGCGCCACATCGGGCCGCGCGACCAGCGCCGCGTCCACGACCGCCGCCCCGGTCGCCACCCGCGCGACCACCTCGATGTCCGGCTCCAGCCCGAGCAGCAGGGCGAGGCCGCCGTGCGCCGTCTCCCGGTCCTCGGCGAGGAGCACGCGTACGCACTTGGCGGGCCTGTGGTCCCGCGGCATCTCCGTCACGGGCCCAGGGTAGGGACCGGGCCCATGACGGACCGGCAGGTCGGGCCGGGGGCGCGGGGTGTCGGAGCCGCGAGGCTCCGGGCGTCGGGGGCGGCCGGGGCGTTCCACCGGACCGGCGGTCGACTCCGCCGCCCGCGCGGCCGTCCGGCGCGGTCCGGTGCTCAGGTCCCGGTGCCGAGGTTCCGGGCCGGCTGTACGGTCAGGCCGCGTCGCCGCTGTCCCCCGGGCGGCGGTGGCGTCCGTGGGGGGAGGAGTGGGGCGTCTCCGAGGGCGCCGCGCCTCCCCGGTGCCTGCCGTGGTGGTCGAGGCCGCCCTGGCTCTGTGCCCCCTGAGGACGCTGCTGGGTCGTGTCGGTCCGGGCTTCGGACATGTCGGAAGGTCCCCCGTCGTGATCGCTGCTTGTCGTGTGCGCGAGGCCGGGCCGCCCTGCGTCCCCGCCACCGTCACCGGCGTACATCCCGGTTCGGTACGGCCGCGCGGCCCCGCGGAATTCTATCCGGGCGCCCCGCGGCCGGTGAGAGGTGCCTGCTGCAAGGGCACCGGCCTGCACATCACAGGAGCGCGCGGAGCGGCGGATGGTTCCCCGTCCCCACCAGTGCCCTCCGGGCAGACGGGGGCCGAGTGGGCCGGTACGCCGGCGGCCTCCTCCGCCTCCTCCCAGGCCGGGTCGGGCGCGGGGACCCCCGCCACCCCGCAGGGCACCGCGCCCGTCGCGTACGGCAGGCGCAGCACCCCCTCGCGGGTCCACAGCCCGGACCCCGTCAGCCAGCCCTGGGGTGCGGGCCGCTGGTGCAGCCGGCGCCCCGAGGGCCGCCACATCCCCACCCAGCTGCCCGCCGGGCCGTCGATCCGCAGGGCCACCGCGCAGCTCTCCGGCATCAGCTCACGTCCCGGCTGCACGGCGAAGGGCGTCACCACCCGGCCCGCGAGCCGCAGGCACTCGGGGAACCGCACCGGGCGCATGGAGCCCAGGACGCCCCAGCCCAGCCGGTCGTGGCCCGGCGCGTCCGAGCGGATCAGCAGCAGCCCGCTGTCGGCGTCCGCGAGCAGCAGCCGGTCGTTGCTCCCCTCCGTGATCTGGAGCAGCGGGGACACCTCGCCGCCCCGTCCCAGGTCCACGGCGACGGCCTTCACCACGCCGTTCAGCTCCCGGTCCAGGGCCAGTATCCGGCCCGTACGGTCCAGCCAGACCCCGCCCGAACAGCGCCCCTCCACCTCGGCGACCCGCTCCGGGCCGAACGCGCCGCCCGCCACCAGCCAGACCGTGGTGGCGCGCGGTCCCGCCGAGAGCGCGTACGCGCACCGGCCGTCCGGCGAGGGCGGCAGCAGCGTCAGCCCCGCGCACTCGACGGCGCCCACCGGCACCTGCCCGGTGCCGGGGCCGGTCGGATACAGCAGCGAGAAGTCCCGCCGGTCCGCGACCCGGCGGCCGATGAGCACCCGCCCGTCGGTCAGCGGCAGCACCTCGGTGTCGGGCTCCTCGGGCTGGTCCAGGGGGAGCCGTACGGCATAGGGCTCGGGCCCGTCGAGGGTCCACCGCTCGGGGAACCAGGCGTCCGCCCGGCCCCCCGCGCCACGGGTGAGCCGGGCCGCGTAGCTGCCGTCCACGGTCACCGCGAACGCCTTCCGCCGCGGCACACCACCGCGCCCCGCCACCCCGCCCGCCGTGGCCGTCTCTGTCGCGCAGGACGTCATCGGTCCGTCACCTCCGGCGACGAAGCTAGTTTTCGCACTTCCTGCCGAACAACAGGACACTTCGCACTTCACACATAAGGGTGGGTGTACTGCGATTCGGCTGATTTCGCGGGACGGTTGTGCTGGGTGGTGCGGCGGCGCCGGAGCGCGCCGTACCCGAGTTTCCGCGTCCCGGCCGCCGCGCGGCGGCCGGGGAGACGGCCCTCCACCGCACCGCACCGGTCCGCGTGCGAGAGGCCGGAAGAGGGAATTTCCGCCACTGGCGGGCGGGGCAGGGTGGACAGGTAGCCTTGCTGCGTGTCCTCTGCCCCTTCCGCACCACGTCTCTCCGAAGTCCTCGGCGCGCTCGACGCCCTCTGGCCCCCCGAGCGGGCCGAACAGTGGGATGCCGTGGGCACGGTCTGCGGCGACCCCGAAGCCCCCGTGACCCGGGTCCTGTTCGCCGTCGACCCCGTCCAGGACATCGCCGACGAGGCCGTACGGCTCGGCGCCGAGCTGGTCGTCACCCACCACCCGCTCTATCTGCGCGGTACGACGACGGTCGCGGCGTCCACCTTCAAGGGCCGGGTCGTCCACACCCTGATCAAGAACGACATCGCCCTGCACGTCGCGCACACCAACGCCGACAGCGCCGACCCCGGGGTCTCCGACGCCCTGGCCGGGGCGCTGGACCTGCGGATCACCGGTCCTCTCGTACCGGATCCGACGGACCCGGCGGGACGGCGCGGCCTCGGCCGCATCTGCGAGCTGGACCACCCCGCGACCCTCCGCGACTTCGCCGCCCGGGTCGCGCACCGGCTGCCCGCCACCGCGCAGGGCGTCCGGATCGCGGGCGACCCGGACGCGATCGTCCGTACCGTCGCCGTCAGCGGTGGTTCCGGCGACAGCCTCTTCGACCGGGTGCGGGCGGCGGGCGTGGACGCGTTCGTCACCGCCGACCTGCGCCACCACCCGGTCTCCGAGGCCACCCAGCACTCCTCCCTCGGGCTGGTCGACGCCGCGCACTGGGCCACCGAGTGGCCCTGGTGCGAGCAGGCCGCCGCCCAGCTCGACGAGATCTCCGACCGCCATGGCTGGGACCTGCGGGTCCATGTCTCGAAGACGGTCACCGACCCCTGGTCCGCCCACCACTCATCCCACTCCTCAGGAGCCCCCAACTGAACGCCGCGCCCGCAGACCAGATCCGACTCCTCGACGTCCAGGCCCTCGACGTACGGCTGTCGCAGATCGACCACAAGCGCACCTCGCTGCCCGAGCACGCCGAGATCGAGTCGCTCACCAAGGACCTCGTCCAGCTGCGCGACCTGCTGGTCGCCTCGCAGACCGAGGAGAGCGACACCGCCCGCGAGCAGACCAAGGCGGAGCAGGACGTCGACCAGGTGCGCCAGCGCGCCGTACGCGACCAGCAGCGGCTGGACTCCGGTGCGGTCAGCTCCCCCAAGGACCTGGAGAGCCTCCAGCGCGAGCTGGTCTCGCTGGCCAAGCGCCAGGGTGACCTGGAGGACATCGTCCTGGAGATCATGGAGCGCCGCGAGTCCGCGCAGGAGCGGGTCGCCGAGCTGACGGAACGTGTCTCCGCCGTCCAGGCCAAGACCGACGACGCGGCGGCCCGCCGGGACGCCGCCGTCGGGCAGTTCGACGCCGAGGCCGCGACGGTCACCAAGGAGCGGGAGATCGTCGCCGGTTCCGTACCGGCCGATCTGCTCAAGCTGTACGAGAAGCTGCGCGTCAAGGAGGGCGGGGTGGGCGCGGCCCGCCTCTACCAGCGCCGCTGCGAGGGCTGCCGGCTGGAGCTGAACGTCACCGAGCTGAACGACGTCAGGACGGCGGCCCGGGACACCGTGCTGCGGTGCGAGAACTGCCACCGCATCCTGGTCCGCACCGCCGACTCGGGCCTGTAGCCGATGGCCCCGGCCGGACCCACCTTTGTCGTCGAGGCGGACGGCGGCTCCCGGGGCAACCCGGGACCCGCCGGGTACGGCGCCGTCGTCCTCGACCCCGCCAGCGGTGAACCGCTGGCGGAGGCCGCCGAGTTCATCGGGGTCGCCACGAACAACGTCGCCGAGTACAAGGGCCTGATCGCCGGTCTGCGAGCCGCCCTGGCGCTGGACCCGGCGGCACGGGTCCACGTCCGGATGGACTCCAAGCTCGTCGTCGAGCAGATGTCCGGGCGCTGGAAGATCAAGCACCCGGACATGAAGCCGCTGGCCGCCGAGGCCGCGCGGATCTTCCCGGCGGAGCGGGTCAGCTACGAGTGGATCCCGCGCGAGCGGAACAAACACGCGGACCGGCTGGCCAACGAGGCCATGGACGCGGGCCAGAAAGGCCGGCGCTGGGAGCCCGCCGCCTCCACCGCCGCGCTGGACGCGAGCGCGGCCAGGTCCGCCGCCGCCTCCGTACCGCTCGCGCCGTCCGGCCCGCCGGGCGACGCGGCGGCGGGCGCGGCGAGGGCACGGGCCGCGCTGGTGGGCGCGAATGCGGGTACGGGTGCCGGTGCCGGTACGGGCAGGGGTACGGGCCCGAGGCGCGCCGCCGGACAGCCGGAGCTGCCGCTCGGCGGTACCGGCGCCGCTACGGAGCGGCCCGCCCCGGCCGTCGGCTGGGGGACCTCCGCCGACCTCGGCGCCCCCGCCACCTTCCTGCTGCTGCGCCACGGCGAGACCGCCCTCACCCCCTCCAAGCGCTTCTCGGGCAGCGGCGGCACCGACCCCGAGCTGTCGGCGGTCGGCCGTGGCCAGGCCGAGGCGGCGGCCGTGTCGCTGGCCGCGCGCGGCACGCTCCAGGCGATCGTCTCGTCACCGCTGCGGCGCTGCCGCGAGACGGCGCAGGCCGTCGCCGACCGTACCGGCCTGGAGGTCGTCGTCGACGACGAGTTGCGGGAGACCGACTTCGGCGCCTGGGAGGGGATGTCGTTCGGGGAGGTACGGGAGCGCTACCCCGACGACCTGAACGCCTGGCTCGCCTCGACCACCGTCCCGCCCACCGGCGGCGGCGAGAGCTTCGCGACGGTCGGACGGCGCGTCGCGGCCGCCCGCGACCGGCTGATCGAGCGGTACCGGGGGCGTACCGTCCTGCTCGTCACGCATGTCACCCCGGTCAAGATCCTGGTCAGGCTGGCCCTCGGGGCGCCGCCCGAGTCGCTGTTCCGGATGGAGCTGTCGGCGGCCTCGCTGTCGGCGGTGGCGTACTACGCGGACGGCAACGCGTCGGTACGGCTCCTGAACGACACGTCGTACCTGCCGGAACAGCCGCAGGCCTGACGGTGGTCGGGTGCGCGGGGCCGGGCCTGTGCCGTCAGCGGCGCGGGCCCGCCGCCCCGTGGGCCGCCGCCCCGATCCGTACCCGGTGCGTACAACGCCCTTGAGCGGAAAGCCCGTTGCTCGCCGCGCAACGGGCGCGAACACAACGGGCGCGAACGGTGTGAACGCGCAACGGGCGCCCCCGCGCGCCTCAGCGGATCTCCTTGACCACCACATCCAGCGCCCACGGCTGATCGGCCCCGGCGGGCGCCTTCGTCTCCACGGTGAACCCCAGCCCCCGCAACGCCTCGACCAGCTCGGCCGGGTCGCGCGGCCGGACCCCGGCGGTCAGCAGATCCCGTACCAGCCGGCCCTTCGTCGCCTTGTTGAAGTGGCTGACCACCGACCGCTTCTCGGCCCCGGTCGCCAGATCGGTCCGCGAGTGCAGCACCCGTACCGTCGCCGTACGTCCCGCGAGCGCGCCCTTCGGCTTCCACGCCGTCGCGTACGCGGCCGACCGCAGGTCCAGCACCATCCCGTCGCCCGCCGCCTCCGGCAGGACCGGCTCCATCGCCGCCCGCCAGTGCGCGCCCAGCGCGCCGATCCCCGGCAGCCTGATCCCCATCGAGCAGCGGTACGACGGGATCCGGTCGCCCACCCGTACCGCGCCCCACAGCCCGGAGAAGACCAGCAGCGACTTCCCCGCCCGCCGCCGGGCCGCCGGATCGAGGGTCGCCAGGTCCAGCGCGTCGTACAGCACGCCGGTGTAGATCTCCCCGGCCGGACGCGTACCGGCGGTGCGCAGCTCGGTGTTCTTCGCGATCTCGCCGCGCAGCCCCGCGCTCAGCCCGAGCACCTCACGGGCCTTCTCCTCGTCGGCGGCGCACAGCTCGGTCAGCTCGTCCAGTACGGCGGCCCTGGCCCCGGCGAGTCCCGGCAGCGACAGGGATTCCGGCTTCAGCGGGGCACCACGCCCGGAGGCGGCCTTCCCCTCCGACGGCGGCAGCAGCACGAGCACGGTGGTTCTCCTCGGACGTGGGGGGCGGGGCGCGGGGGTGTTCGGCCCCCGCGCCAGGGTAAGCGACCCGCCCTCCCGCTCAGACGGGATCCGGTCGCCGGGCGCGGAACGCCCCCACGACCTCCTCCGGCCGGTCCGCGGGCGCGGTGCGCCGTACATCCGCCCGGCGTCCGGCGCGGTGTCGAGCAGGGCGAGCAGCACGGTGTCCCGCACCGAATAGTCCCGGTATCCATTGCTCCGCCGGGCGGGCTCGGGGAGCAGGCCCAGATGGTGGTAGTGCCGTACCGCCCGGGAGGTGACTCCGACGAGCGCGGCGATCTCTGCGATCCGCATGCCACCCAGTACAGACCCTGACGCCGCGGCAAGGTCAAGCCGCCCGGTCCTGGACGGCCACCCGGGTCGACTAGGATGGCCGCACGGCAGACGAGCCGGGCGGACGGCCGCGTGGAGATCCTTTACGGACCTCCCCGAGGAACGTCCGGGCTCCACACGGCAGGGTGGTGGGTAACGCCCACCCGGGGTGACCCGCGGGACAGTGCCACAGAAAACAGACCGCCCGGCGCGCAGGCGCCGGGTAAGGGTGAAACGGTGGTGTAAGAGACCACCAGCGCCTGAGGTGACTCAGGCGGCTAGGTAAACCCCACCCGGAGCAAGGTCAAGAGGAAGCACCTTCCGAGGCGCTTCTGCGCGGACGTTCGAGGGCTGCCCGCCCGAGTCCGCGGGTAGACCGCACGAGACCGGCGGCAACGCCGGTCCTAGATGGATGGCCGTCTCCCCGGCCGCCGCGAGGCAACCGGGAGACAGAACCCGGCGTATAGCCCGACTCGTCTGCCGTGCAGGAGAGCAGGCTCCTGACCAGGAGAACCAGGTCAGGAGCTCTTTCGCGCCCCGGTGAATGCGCGGGGAGCCTTCAGCGCAGCAACCGAGCGATCTGTTTTTGCAGGGGTTCCTTGAGGCCCATGTTGTTACCCCGTCCCATCCCTTGGACGAACTCGCTGGCCACGACCAGTTGAGAGAAGCGCCCGGCGGGGGAGCTCAGTACGGGTTCGAAAGTCCGCCAGACCTGCTTGGCGACTTCGGGAGCGGCGAGGCTGGAAATATAGAGGGTGGCCTCGTCGTAGCCGGTGGGGGCCAGCCCCCAGCGTTCCCAGTCCAGGATGCTCAACTCGGGGCCGACGAGATTGGACCACTGAATGTCAGCATGCGCGGTGTTCCATTCTGGAACTTCGGTATTGATGTCGACTTCGAGGAATCGCGGTAGCGCCCAGTGGAGGCGTTGCTGACGGATCGCCACCCGATCCGTACGGACTTCCTTGACGGCCGCAAGGGCGTCGCTCAGTGATGTCCACCAGGCATCCGGAAGCTGAAGGTCGGCTGGTGGCAGGGCCGTACGGCTCAAGGGCGGGCTCTGGAGACGGTCGTAGACTTCTGCTCGGTACGCGTAGCCGGCCGCCAACCAGGTGTGCACCAGGTGCAGCCGGGGACGGGGGACACGGTTGGAGAGAACCTTCTGGGCCACCTCCGGGCCGTCCCAACTCGCCTCGGCGGCCTTGTCCTCCGGCAGAGCCGAGAGACGAAGCCATCGGCCGCCCGCCACGGCAGTGCTGAGGCTGCGGCCATCCCATCCCCAAGTCTCCTCGGAGCCGTCCACAGCAACGGGGAAAGCCTGTGTCGCCCGTTGAAGGGCGGTGCGCATCCGTTCAGCCGTGGCGTCATCAGGCGGGGAAGGCATCCAGGATCCTCCGAAGTTCGGTGCCGTTCAAGGGCGGCCGCAGGACGGATTGGGCGGCTGTAGACCAGTGTTGTCCTGTGCTCGCGGACAACAAAATGCGGGTCACTCCGGGGGCTGACGCCACCATGCCGAGGAGTAGTTCGAGCGGGGTCGCTCCCGGCAGGAGCCGTTCCGCCACCGTGGGAGTGATGATGCGAGCCAGCTCGCCGCCGTGGAGCGGTGCTGACGCGTAGACGTTCAGACCAGCCGCCTGGGCATCCGCCAGTACGCCGCGCTGCGTCAGCGTGTCTGCTAGGGGGCCGAGATGGACGAGGGACAGGGGGAGCTGAATGGCCTGGAGCCGGTGTGACGGGCCGCCGGCTTCGCGCGCCAGGTCGAGCAGACGAGCAACGGTCAGAGACCCGTCATGCAGGGCCGACCACGCAGCCACTCCGTACCCCCGGGTAAGCCCCCGCTGACAGCAGGCTTCGAGTGTACGAAAGGCTTCGCGGACCCGTTCCTCCAGCTTGCGCGGCTTGGGGCTGCCGTGCTCGGGGTTGTGTACGAAGGTCACGTCAGGGGCTCGGCCGAGTGCCATCTTGCTACGGGCCGCCTGCCACACCAGGAAACACGGTTCCAGGCTGTGCCCCTTGCGGGCCGCGCTCTTGGAGAGAAGCCCCGACTCCACGGCCTCGGCCTGGCATTGTTCGGAGAGGAACCCCATTTTCGTGGAGACCTTGACGTGAGGGTAGGCCGCCAGGACGGGGGCGAGGAGGTATTCGGCCTTGCCACGTTGGTAGTTCGGGGCGGTGTCGATCCAGTCCACGCCCATTTTGATGGCTGCCTCGGCGGCCTGCACGATGTCCCGCGTACGGTACGTCCCCAGACCGAGCCGTGCCATCAGATCCTCCCGGCGGAGACCACGTGCCCCGTAACCAGGGTCGTGATCACCTTCGCGGCCTGTCTCAGCGACAGGCCGGTGCCGTCGATAAGGGTGACCAAGCGGTGCTCCTTACGATCGGTGAGGCGTTCCAGCAGCGGCCGTGCGGCGGCGGCGAAGGTCAAGGTCTCCCCACCCGCAGTCAGGACCGCATTGCCGTCCTCGTCCGTGGTCAGGGTATGGCGTGAGGTGAGCATCTGCGCCGTGACGTGAGGATCGGGCGGTACTTCGCTGATGAAGGGGAGGGACGGTCGGAGCCGTACACGCTCGGTGGCGTCGCGGTGAGCGGCGTACCGGTCGATCAGGCTTCCGTCCTCCAACTCGGTGACCACCAAGCCGCGAAGCCTGTCCATGAACTGTTGTTTCTCTTCCGGCGTGCCGAAGCGTGGAAGGTCAGCACGGAAAGTCTCGTCGGTCCGGAGGATCTCGGAGAGCCAGATCAGGAGATCGGCGCCGGTCATGGTGGTGAGCCCGCAGGTGAGGTGCATCGAGCGTTCGCCCTCGGAGGCCGAAACGCTGTGCCACCAGCCGCGCGGGAGATAGAGCATGTCGCCGG
Organism: Streptomyces sp. NPDC088554; assembly: GCF_044752945.1. Lineage (NCBI taxonomy): Bacteria > Bacillati > Actinomycetota > Actinomycetes > Kitasatosporales > Streptomycetaceae > Streptomyces > Streptomyces sp. NPDC088554. The sequence goes on from NZ_JBIVMF010000009.1 coordinate 39,968, forward strand.
CCGTGAGGACGAACTCGGCGGTTGGCTCCTCGGGCGGCGCGTCCGGTTCCGCGACATCGCGGTGCATCGGGGCGATGCGGGTCGGGCCGTACAGTTTCCAGCGTTTCGAGCCGTCCAGTTGGACGACGATGACGTCGTGGTCGTCCCAGTGGACACCGAAGCCCTCGCGCCCGGTCCACGAGGCATAGAGGTTCACCTGCACCTGTGTGCGCAGAGCGGCTTCAAGGTCGCCCGCCAGCTGCTGAACACCGTGGTGTAACTCGTCGATCGCGTCGATGACCAGTGTGGCGCCCTTGTCGAGCCGCTCGTGCAGGGCGGCAGGGTGGAGCCGCTGCCACACCGTGGAGCGTCGGGTGACGAGAGGAACGCTGTAGGCGTCCTGCGGAATGGTCTCTCCATCGGCTGAGAGGCGGAGCCGGGGTGTTTCCAGACGATGCCGGGCGATGATGTCGTTCAGGTCGTCCCAGCCGAGGGTTTCCCAGCTGAGGAGGGGGGCGACGCTGTCGGCGTCGCCGTGGAGGACGCGGAAGCTGCGGCCGAACGCCTCGGTGAGGAAGTCCTCACCGAGGCGCGCGACGACCGCAGACAAGCGAGCGGTCATGTGTGGTCAATCCCGTCAGTCGTTGCCGTCGGACTTGCCGCAGGTGGTGTCGGACGGGGTGGACAGCCGCGAACGGGCAGCGGTCACGGACTGCTGGGCGACGAGGAGGTCATCCCCGCCAGTGGCCGCCGGAGCGGCCTTCGGTTTCTGTTCCATAACGGTCTCCTTCACGTGTGTGACTTTCCAGCCCAGGGGTTCCTGCGCTGGTCGAGTCCGCCTCCGTCACATCCGGAGCGGAGACTCCGGGTATCGGGGGTACGACGGGGGCGGAGCCTGCTACCTGCCGCTGTCCGAGGCTGTCGCAAGGACAGGGCGAGGCTGTCTGGTGAGATAGCGAACTGGTCAGGGGGCCGTGGTGAGGCGTTTGACCGACCGGTACACGGTGACGGCGCAGTCCATTTGCCACGGGCTATGGCTTTCGAAGATCAGGATGTTGGGCCCCGAAGGTTCCCGCTGATACTCATTGCCACGCCTCGTCCTGGTCGTGCGTCATGCGGTAGACAGCGGCCAGACGTTTGGCTTGGCGGGCTACCTCGCGCATGTATTCGTATGCGCCGAACTGGGTTGCTTCGGTTGTGGGACGTGCCTTGAGGTCCAGCAGCCGGTATGTATCTCGATACATCGTGCTGATGTCGGGGTCCTCGTCGTATCCGAGTTCCTCAGCCAGCAGCGTTTCGATGTAACGGATGAGTCGTCGGATGTCGGAATCGATCTGGGTGCGTTCCGGCATTGCAAGTCTGATGGCGAGCGCGTCGGCCACCGCGTCGTCGACAGCCTGCAAGTCGACGGTGACCTCGTCTCCGTAGGCATCGGGCGGAGCCGGAATCTCGGTCATCGCGCTGTGCTCGGTGGCTGCTTCCGGTACGTCGTGGTGCTGCGTGAGACACCCGAGAGGGGCCGTCCAGTCCGTGCCGCCACTCTCCGGTACCAGTTGGTAGATGCTCGTCGCGGTGTCTTCGGGCAAGGCGACCACGACGCCGATGCGGCGCCGTGAGGTGTCGTACACGAGATCGCCGCGATCGGGCGCCCATTCGAACGCCGTATCAGCCAACGCGCTTCGGCGCTTGGCGCTTTGTGAGGTGCGTTGTCCTTCCGTCATGCGACAGAAGGTAGGGGCGCGACTGCCCCCGAATATGAATCAGGGGAATAGCCCCTGGTCATCTAGGTGAAAACGGCTCGACATCCCTCGCAACTGCTCTCGTGTGGAAGCCCGTTCGGCATAGACGATCTTGCGGAGGGTGGCCCGGCCGATGGGGTGGTTCCGAATGAGCTGGGGCGCCAGATCCTCGGCCTTGCGCAGCTCTTTGAGGGCTCTGCCCCGGTCGCCGTCCCAGAGGTAGGCGCGGGCCAGATCCATATGGTGGTGCCCCCTACGGGATTTGGGCAGCGCGGCCAACTGTTCGGGCTTGGTCTTCTTGTTCAATCGCAGAGCGTCGACCTGGTCACCCATTTCCAAGGCGACGTTGATCCCATGGATAGCGACGTTCCCTGAGGAGAATGTGAGTGAGTGCCGGTCATCGAGGGGCGGCCCGGGACGGGTCTCGGCACGCTCGCTCGCCTGCTGTGCCAGGCTGATCCGATGGCTGGCATCCGCCTTGTTGGCCGCCCGAGCCGCTGATACGGCTGCCCGGAGTTGGAGGCTGCCCCAAGCTCGTACCGCGAGGGGCTCACCTCGTTCGTAGTGCGGTTCGACGTTGCGCAGCGCCTTGTCGGCCAACGCGGTGGCATCGGCCCAGTCGGCGGTGGCCCACATGTCCCACACCCGCATCCAGTCGGCGACTGCGGGCAGGACCGGATCGCCGGACAACTGGGCAGCCCAGGAAGCGCGCTCGCACGATGTGGCGATCAGCTCGGGATGGCCGAGCGCATGAGCTGCGGTGTGCGCGAACTTGCAGCAAATGGCATAAATGCCGAAAGCTTCTTCGCGCTCGTGTCCGGCAGCGACCTCGGCCAGGGCATGGGCCTCGCGCAACAGGTCGGGGAGGGTACGCAGAATCGCGATGTTCGACGCCGCGTCCCGAAGCCGGTGCAGACGCTTCATGTCCTGCCACAACTCGGTGGATGAGCGAGGGGTTCCGTCGAACACCGGGGTCAGGTCGTAGCGGCGCAGCTCTCGCAGAATGGATGCGGCAGCAGCCTGCCACTGAAGTTCCGGCGAGGCGCCGATGAAGTACGGGCGGTCGATGAGCTCGTTCGGGTGGCAGTGCAGGGCGGACGCGATGCTGTTGATCAGTGCGGCCCGGTCCAGCTCGATGACGCCCTTCTCCACCTTTGACATCCAGGCTTGGGAGTAGCCGACCGCTGCCGCCAGGTCGGCCTGTGGTATCCCGAGGGCGAGTCTCCGACGCTTGATACGCCGACCGATGGCCTCTTGCTCTTCCAGCTCGTGCGGCATCGTGGACTCCTGGTTCCGTTCATGCTCGACACGAGAACGGTACCCACCCCGCTTGCGGCTGGGAAACCGTGATGGCCGGGCCGCAGAGAAGCACAGAACGCGCCCGCCACCTCAGCAGAAGGGGCGGGGCGTTCGTCTTTGGAGCCGGGATCCGGGGCTCGCTCAGGTCGCGCGCTCCGATCCTTCATGCTTGGCTATCGACATATTCGCGCCCGTTCCAGGTGGGCGGCGAGCTTTCCCACCCCCCCGGTTCCAGTCGGTACCGCCTGCGTTCCTCGCGGCCTCGTACGAGACGTGGATGGAACGGCGCTCGGCGAGCGACAGATCGCAGGAGGACTGCCTTCCAGATCGCAGAGCGTGCCGGGAGCTCCCGAGGCATGTCCTCGGCGACCTGGCCGCAAGCTTCGTCGCCCGAACACCGTGCCGCTCCTGATGAAGAGGGCGAGGACCAGGAGTGACGGCACCGGCGGGACGTCAGTAGGGGGCTGGTCCCTCCTGGCCGCGCAGCCGGGTGAGGAGGTCGGCGATCTCGAGGGTCTCCTCGTGGTCCTCGCCGAGGAGTACGCACATGTCCTCGTGGAGGGCGTCGAGGACGCCTTCGGCCTCGGCGCGGCGGCCCTCGGAAAAGAGGAGGATGCCGATGCTGCGGCGCAGGTCGAGAGCGGTCTCGGAGGCGTCTCCTGCCGTGTCGGAGACGACTTCCAGGACCTCCTGGAACTCCCGCAGGGCGGCGGTGGCCCGGCCGAGGTTGGCCCGGCAGTGGGCGGCGTGCCGACGGCACTCCAGCGCGTTGTCACTCGACGGTCCCTCCGTACGGGCGTAGACGGCGGCCAGCGCGTCGAACTCCGGTAGGGCGCGCCGGAAATCCTCGCCGGCCATGAGTACCGCCGCACGCTGCCGCCGAAGACCGAGCACACGCGGGTTGTACGTGCCGAGAGCGGTGGCCGCCTTGGCGATCGCCGCCTTGAGGACATCCGCGGCCTGGGCGAACCGTCCCCTCTCGGCGAGGTCCGCGGACCGGGCGTAGGCGTCCCTGACCGCGTCTCGTAGCGCGGTGTCGACGCGTGCCGGAACCGGCAGCGGAGCCGCGGGTTCGGGGGAGGGCACAGGCGCTGTGGTCCGCCGCAGGGGCGCGTTCGGCCGCCGGTAGATCAGCGTCGGGTCGGGTACCCCGGAAGGGGAGCCGCCGTCGGTGAAGACCATGGGGTCAGCCGCTGAACCCGGCTGCGGCAGGTGCGGCGACAGACGTTCGTACACCGCGTACGCGTCGGCCGGACGCTGCTCGGGCGCCTTGGCCAGCAGGTCGAGAGCCAGCGCCTCCAGGTCCTCCGGCACCTCGGGCCGCAGGGCGCGCAACGGCTTCGGCGGTACGTTCATGTGCTGGTGCAGAAGCTGGTATTCGTTGTCGCCGCTGAACACCGGCTCTCCGGTGAGGAGTTCGTGCAGCACGCAGCCGAGCGCGTAGAGGTCGCTCAGCGGTGTGATCTGCGCGCAGTCGATCTGCTCGGGCGGCATGTAGCGGCTGGTACCGATCCGGCTGCCGGTGGCAGTGAGCCGGGTGACGTCCGTGCGCAGCAGCTTCGCGATGCCGAAGTCCAGCACCTTCACCGTGCCGTCCGAGGCGATGAGAATGTTGTCCGGTTTCAGGTCGCGGTGCACGACCGGGATCGCGTGGGCGTACGACAGGACCGTGCAGATCTGCGCGGCGATCGACGCGGCCCAGCCCACCGGGAGCAGCGCCGCCGCGCCGTCCTCCGTGCCCGCGAGGACCCTGCGCAGGGAGATCCCGCGCACGTACTCCATCACCAGGTACAGCCGGTCGAACGACGCCTCGTCCAACACCGCGTCGAACACCTGCGGCACCCCGTGGTGGCCGATGCGTGCGGTGACGCGCGCCTCGCGCTCGAAGCGGCGGGCGAACTCCGCTGCCTGCGTGGGCGATGCGACGACGTCGGGCCGGATGAGCTTGACCGCGATCTCCCGGTCGAGAACGGCGTCGTAGCCGCGCCAGACCGTGCCCATGCCGCCGGACTCGATCTCCTCGATCAGCTCGTAGCGGCCCTGCTCGCCGATTCTCCGTGCCTGCGCCACGCGTTACGCCCCCGCTGTCCTGATGCCTCGCCGGCCGATCGTTGTACACCGTACCGACTGGCGGCGGCGCGCACGGCGGGTCCTACAGCAGGTGGTCGGCCTTGCCGGCCTTGATGTCGGTGATGAGGGTGCGCAGGGCTTCGAGGGAGTCGGTGAGGTAGTGGTCCTCTTGGCCGTTGACGGTTATGTAGCCGTTGCCGTCGGCGTCGGTGCCGAGGCGGAAGCAGGAGCTGCCCTCGGCGCAGAAGGGCTCTTCCCAGGTGATGTCGGGCACTGGTGGTTCCTCATAGTTGGCGTGTGAGTTCATGAATGAAGTCTCGGGACTGCTCTGGCGGCAGTGCCAGACCTTCCAGCAGATCGAGTTGTGCCCGGTATTTCACCAACTGCCCCTCGGAGTGGAGGAAGGTGGGTCCGTGGGAGCTGTCCACCTGCACTGTATCGAGCTGTGGCACGGGCCCTTCGGTGTAGACGAGGGTCTGCCCGGCTCCAGGGAAGGCGCCGTGGGTGAAGGGGAGGACGAGCATGGTGACGTTGTCCCGTTCGGAGACTTCCAGCAGGTACCCCAACTGGGCGCGGGCTACGCTGGCGCCGCCGAACTGCATCCGCAGTGCGGCCTCGTGGATGACAGCGACGTACGGGATCACGGTGTCACCGGTGATTACCTGCTGGCGTTCCGAGCGCAGCGCGAGCCGCAGAGCAACCTCGTGCTCGGGTAGGGCAGGGACCGCAGCACGGAAGATGGCCATTGCCTGTTCCGATGTTTGGAGCATGCCTGGTACGTGCACGGTGTTCGCGCCCCGCAGACGCACCGCGCCGGCCTCCGTTTCGGAGATGTCCAGCAGTCCTTGCGGCAAGCTCCCTCGATAGCGCTCCCACCACCCTGCTTCGCTCGGCTCTGCCATCTCGGCCAAGGCGTCGATGTACTTCTCGTCGGTGCAGTCGCAGTTGCAGGCCAGCGTGCGCAGTCGTTCGGCACTGATCGCGCGTAGTCCGGACTCCATGTTGGAGATTCTGCTCCGATCGACGCCGAGGAGTCCTGCGGCGTACTCCGCCGACATACCGGCCGTGGTGCGCATCCTGCGCAGTTCACTTCCCAGGCGCTTCTGCCGTTGGGTGAGGATCGTCCTTGGTGGCATGTCGTTCCTTCCGTGCCGGAGATGTTCGCAGGAGTTCGATGGGCGTCAGTTCACCGCAGCGAGGCCATTATTGCGAACCGCATGGCAAATATGGCCCCCCATGCCCTACTGTCGGTATCGCGCACGCTACACACCGCAACGCCGGAAGCGCACCGCGCGAGCATGCCCGCCCGCCCTGGGACGGGTACGCCCGTGACCAGGGCGGTAGGCCACCGGCGATCCCCAAACCCTCACACAGCCGTGGAGTTCGTCATGCCCGAGATCCCCCTCGTTCCTGCCCACTGGCGCTTCCCCGCCCATCCCGCCTCCGTACGGCGGGCCCGGCACGCCGTCGCCGCATCGCTGCCGGACGCCCTCCGTCCCCACTTCGGCGACGACCTGGGCCTGTTGACCTCGGAGCTGGTCACCAACGCGATCCGGCACGGCGCCTGCGGGGAGGACGGGGACCTCGTCGAACTCGTCCTGTGGCCCGCCGACGGACACTACTGGCTCGCCGTCTCCGACCCGGGTACCGGAAAGCCCGCTCCGGCCCGCCCGGACACCGGCTCCGAGAGCGGCCGGGGCCTGATCCTCGTCGAGAGCCTCGCCACCGCCTGGACCGTCCGGCCCCGCCCCACGCGCGGAACGTCCGTGATCGCGGGACTCTCGTTCCTCCAGGGAGGTTGACCGGGCGGGAGCGGTCGGCAAGGAGGAGACGGAAGGCCGGGCGGGTCGGGCCGTGGTCAGGCCGCCTCGTCGCCGATGTTCTCCTCCCGGCGGATCATCCGCCAGGCCGCCCGGCGCGCACTCTGGTTGAGCGACTGCTTGAAGCTGTCGTCGTGGCTGAAGTACTGCCGTCCCAAGTCGGCGATGGTGTCGATGTGTTCGGCCATCTTGTCCTCGAAGACCTCGTCGTAGACGAGACCGAAGTTCTCCTCGTCGTTGACGGCGGCGGCGCGCACCTTCGGGTCCGCGTTCGCCTCGTCGAATGGCGTGAGTACGTCCTGTTCCGTGAAGTCGGTGCCGAACTTGTCGTTGAACTTCTCGATCAGCTCCGACAGCAGCGACTTCTCCTGCTCCTTGGCACCGCCCCCACCTTCGCCGAAGCCGCGCAGCTCCGCGGCTCCCTCGGAGGTCAGGGCGAGGTCGTGCTCGCCGGTCTTCTGGATGCGCAGGTGACTGAGGTCGACATCCCCTATGTCCACGCCGCCGTCTCCGCGTCGTGGCAGGCGGTTGAGCAGATGGCGGCCGTAGAGGTAGAGGCATTCGAGATCGGCGTCACGGTAGGGCACGATCTGGGAGAGGAAGCCGTACTTCCGTACGTAGTCGTTGAGATCCGCGCGGAACCGCTCAGCGGCCTCGGCGGCGTCCTCGTCCGGGTCGCCGGCCTCGTCCTTGCGGTCGAGCAGCTCGGTGAACCGGTCGACGGCGGGGCCGAGATGCCGGTACAGCTCGGCGTGCAGCTTCTCCCAGCGGGCCACCGAGCCCGCCGCCTTCTCCTCGGCCGCCAGATAGGCGTCGGCGAACTCCGCCATCTCGTCCTCGACGAGGATGTCGGGCCGCATGACCTGGCTCTGCGCGGTGTAGAGGAGGTTGGGGTCGGAGGGGAGGGTGTTCGCTTCTTCGAAGTACGGGTGGAAGGACTTCTTGACGTCCTCGGCCTCGTTGACGAAGTCCAGTACGGCTAGGTCCGCCTGCGACTTGCGGTCGGCGGTGCGGTTCAGGCGGGAGAGGGTCTGGACGGCGCTGATGCCCGCGAGCTTCTTGTTCACGTACATCGTGGTGAGCAGCGGCTGATCGAAGCCGGTCTGGTACTTCTCGGCGACGACCAGGATGCGGTACTCGCGCTGCGTCGCCCTCCCGCCGGTGCGTACGGCCTTGTCGTCCTTGCGCGTGTACGCGAACGCCTTCGGCAGCGCGGACTCGGCCAGGCCGCCGTTCTCCTTCGGCTCGGTGGTCTCCTCGCCGTCGTACGTCAGGCTGCCGGAGAACGCGACCAGGACGCCGGGGTCGGCATACGCGCGGTCGTCGACGTACTTCTTGATCGCGCGGGCCATCTGCACGGCGCTGTGCCGGGAAGCCGTCACGACCATGGCCTTGGCCCGTCCGCCGAGCCGACCGGCGGTGTGCGTGCGGAAGTGCTCGACGATCACGTGCGCCTGCTGGGTCACCGTGGAGTCGTGCGTGAGCGCGTACCGGGCGAGCAGCGGATTGGCCTTGGAGGGGTCCACCTTCCGCTCGTCGGGGTTCTTGTTCACCAGCTTCCAGTACGTGTCATACGTGACGTAGGTGCGCAGGGGATCGAGGATGAAGCCTTCCTCGATGGCCTGGCGCATCGAGTACGTGTGGAAGGGAACGTACGTCGGCTTGCCGTTGGCGGAGTCCAGAGTGCCGAAGAGTTCGAGCGTCTTGGCCTTGGGCGTGGCAGTGAACGCGAAATAGGAGAGGTTCGCAGCCTTGCTGCGCTGGGTGGCTTTGCGGATGAGCTTGGCTTCGGTGGTGGCAGCCGCCGCTTCCACTTCGGTGGCCCCGACCTCGTCGGAGTCCGAGTCCAGGCCCAGGTCACGCAGCGCCGCGCGGACGGCCGTGGCCGCGTCGCCGGACTGCGAGGAGTGCGCCTCGTCCACGATGATCGCGAAGTTGTGACCCTGTATCTCGGTGGGGTTGCGGCGCAGGTAGTCGATGAGGGCGGGGAAGGTGTGCAGTGTGACGGTGATGATCTTCCCGGTCTCGCGGGACAGAGCCTTGGCGAGCTGGTCGGACTTCGCACCGTGCTTCTCGTCGATCTTCACGACCAGACCGGCGGTCTTCTCGAAACTGCCCACGGTCTCACGGAGTTGGGCGTCGAGATTGCGGCGGTCGGTGATGATCACGACCTTGTCGAAGACGGGCGTGCCAGGTTTGAGCCCGGCGGCCAGGGCACCGGGGTCGATCTCGGCCGGGTCGGTGGGCGTGTGCAGCGACGACAGGCGGTGAGCAAGCCAGCCGATGGTGTTCGATTTTCCGGAGCCGGCGGAGGCCATGCCCAGGTAGTTGTGACCGGCACCGTGACGGGCCGCATGGCCGGAGAGCTTCTTGACGATGTCCCACTGGTGGTAGCGCGGGAAGATCAGCTTCTTGCGCGTCCGCCCGTCCGTGCCCTTCTCCTTGCTGAGGTGCACGAACCGCTCGATCAGGTCCAGCCAGGTGTCCCGCTCCCAGATCTGCTCCCACAGGTACGAGGTCGCGTACGTCCCGGGGACGGTGGGCGCCGGATTCCCCGCGCCGCCGGGCTTCCCCGGGCCCTCCGATCCCGTATTGAACGGTAGGAACCTTGTCAGCTTGCCGCGCAGTTCGGGCGCGACGTGGACCACGTCCGTGTCCACTGCGAAGTTCGCGATGACGCGGCGCGCGAAGATCAACTCGCTGGGGTCGCGGGTCGTGCGGTACTGATCCTTGGCGGCCTCCACACCCTGGCGCGTGAGGGCGTTCTTCAACTCGGCGGTTGCCAGCGGGATTCCGTTGAGGAAGAGGGTGAGGTCGAGGCGTTTGCCCTTGTCCGCCTGCTTGGCGGCGTACTCCAGCTCCTTGACGAAGGTGAGCTGGTTCGCCCGATAGTCGTCCAGGACCGCGTCCGACGCGACGAGCGACGGCTTGAAGTACGCGAGCCTGATCAGGACTCCGTGATCCTTCACGCCCTTGCGGAGCACGTCCAGCACACCATCGGTTCCGATCGCCTGGTCCACGCGCTTGGCGAACCCGGCCTGGGCGGTGTCGGGATCCCCGCCGTAGAGGGCGATCAGTTCGGCCCAGTCGTCGGCTTGGGTCTCGCCGATGAACTCGAAGAGCTGGGCGGTGTCCAGGCCGAGTTGGGGGCGGTAGTCCTGCCGGTTTCCTTCACGCCAACCGCGCTCCAGCATGGCGGCGGCTATGGCGTTCCCGAAGGCTGCTTCGTTGTGGACGGACATGAGCTGCTATTCCCCCCGTTTTCCGGTGATCAGATACGTGATGTCGCGGCAGAACTTGTCGAACGAGGCCGAGTTGGCGCGAGCAAGGTCGAGATCGATGACGTCGGTCAGTGCGGCCTGGTCCACACGCGGCCGGTACCGCACACCGTCGCGCCGGTTATGGGTCAGCCAGCCCTTGCAGTCGCGTAACGTCTCGCTGTTGGCCGGCACTTCCAACTGCTCGGCGAGCCCTGCCCGGCCGCCGAGGGAGGGCGCCGACGCGAGGAACCACGCCTCGAACTCCCGGTTCGCCAGTACGACGGCCGTCCGGCGGTCCGGGCGGATGGCCTCGGCCCTGGCCAGGAGCGAGGGCCCGAGGCTGGCGGGGCAGTCGTCGTCGGCGTCGATCACGACGAGGATGCCCCCGGGGTGATCGGCGGGTACGCGTCGAGCCTGGGCCTCCACGGCGGCTTCCAGCCCGCCCGGCCGGACGAGCCGACCACGGTCGACCAGGAAGGGCGGCTGGATGTCGGCGTCCCAGATCTCCGCCTCGTACATCAGTCGCCGGAGGAGTACGGGCAGCGCGCTGATCTCGCCCTCGCCCTCCACGACGGAGGCGATGGTGACCCTGGGGTGGCTCACTCCTCATCCTCCGGCTGCTCGTCGGCGGGGCGGGCTGGGGGTTCGACGACCGGGCGCAGTTGGTCGGAACGCAGCAGTTCGGCGGTGGTGGCCAGGCCGTCGGCCACGATCGACCGGCTTACGGGGTCGACTTCGCCGATCACGGTCACGCCGTGCTCGGCGGCGACCACGCGGATCGCCGACAGATCGGCCTCCTTACGGTCGAACAACTCCGCGCTCTGTGTGGTGGCGAGGACCTGTACGTGCTCACTGGCTTCCGTCAGCGCGTCGTAGAGGGCCCCGGCCGCGAGCGGGTGCAGGGCGAGTTCGGGCTCTTCGACGGCGATGAGCGGAATCCAGCCGTCGCGGGCGTCGTGCTGGAAGAGCGCGGTGAGCAGACCGATGGCGCGGATGGTTCCTTCCGACATGGACTCGGCCCGGAAGACGTGCGGTTCGGCGTCGTTGGTGGTGGCGAAGTTGATCCGCGCCGCGATGTAGTCGGCGGAGGGGTCGGTGGGACCGACCTCCACGACTCCGGGCACGATCACCCCGAGGTACTGCGAGACGCGGTTACGTTCCTGCTCGCCGAGGGTGGCCAGGGCGGGGCCGAGGTTGCCGCCGTCTTCGCCGAGGGCTCCGGCGGTGGGGGTGTTGGGGCGGGCCTCGCGGAGGTTGGACAGGTCGGGGCTGTAGAAGAACATCTCTCTGAGAGCCGCGTAAAGGTCAGCGAACGGCTCTGCCTCCCCCATCTGTGAGAGTTCGAGCCGTCTTGGGCGACGACCTTTTCCTGTCCGGTCGCGCATCAGGAAGCGCTCAGTGCCAGCACGGCCCTTGGCGCCAGGGTGGCGCATTTCGCAGAACTCACGCTGGATACGGACACCGGATCCTGTGCGTCGGCCTGCCCTGTCCGCAGTCGTGGGAGTGAGGGTGACCTCGTACCGTCCTACCCAGGGCTTCGTGTCGTTGGTGATCGCGGGCAGGTGAAACTCCAGGCTGACTGTGCACGAGGTTGCCGGCTCGGGGACTCTGCGCAGCACCTCCGACCACCCACCGCGCGCCGCCACGGCCTCGTCCGGGCCGTCAGTGATTGCGTCGCGAACGAAGCGCAGGGCATCGAGGAAGTTCGACTTGCCTGCGGCGTTCAGGCCGAGCAGCACGGTGAACCGGCCAAGAGCCACGTCGCAATGAGCGATGGACTTGTAGTTCTCGATCCGGACACGCGTGATGAACGGCCTCGGGCGGTGAGGCGCGGTGGGACTCATGGCGCGATCATTCCTCGATCCCACGTCCGCTGGCGGTGGACACGTCGATCTGACCGGTGACGGCGGCGGTGATCAGGGCTTGGCGCCGTTCGGCGAGGACGGCCTGTGCTTCCCTTAGCTTTGTGCGGATTGATGTCAACACCGCGATCTCCTCGCTTGTCCTCTTGATGAGCGAGTCGCCGTCAATCGGGATTGGGATTCTACATTGCCGCAATTGCTCTCCGGTGAGATGAGGAATCGTTGCAATGTTTCCTTCGGCTTCGAAAACCCCACACGCCTTGGCGAGTCGCAGCCAATACATTAGCCACTCAACTGGCACCGGCCCGGCTCGGCGGACTCGATGGAGAGACTTTTGGAAATAACACTCTTGCAACCTACCGTCCCAAACAGCGGCTTCTGCAACCCCTGCCCCGCCTTCGCAGACCAAAAGGTCCCCTTGCCTCACTGAATAGCGACTTACTTCATTTGCCGAAAAATCCATGGTTGCCAAGTCATCGGTTTCAATCGTGTACCAATGCACGTTGGCGTTCCGCAAGTACGGACGCTGATCCGGACCGCTCGCTCGGTCTGCGTTAAGCATCTTGCCAAGTTCAGTCGAAAAGTAAGCGTATACGGGGCCAATCGACCAATCGGCAGGGATCGTTGGTAGCCATGGCCAGCCGGTTGGCTTCCCTTCTCCTTTCCTTCCGCCGCCCGCCAACGTGGCGACGATGAGAGCCAACTCGCGTTCAGCCAACCCCTCAAGCTGACTGTTTCTTTTGGAGGTAAGGGCCTGAAAGTGGGCAGTCTCGGTGTCGAGGAAGTCGGCGATTCGGCGCTGTTCCTCCAGCGGAGGAAGATTTACCGGTAGGTCACGTAGGAACGTGTCCGGCACGCGCTGTTGGCCTGCGACGCCGTACATCTCTGCTTCCCCCTTTTTGAGGAAGGGGTAAGTATTCACTACGTACAAAAGGAATCGCGGGTCAATAAGCGGTCCGGGGCGGAGTACGTGAAGCTCAGTACTGCCTGCGCCCACGCCTCGGCGGAGACCGTGAACCAGAACAGCCCGCCCGGCCTCAAATGTGGGCGTGATCTTCGGTACGAGTACGTCACCGTCCTGGAATCGGGTGTAGCCAGTGGCAACGGATTCTTTGGTCCGGTGCCGTGAGATATCTAGTCTTTCTCCCGGCCATACAGCTTCCATGGGGAGGAAGGTGAGGTCCTCATCGTTCGCCAGGTGATCGAAAGCTGGTGTCAATGGATTGATGTCAGCTAGGTGCCGCAGACGCACAGTGCTCATTCCGTCACCTCGCCCAGCAGCGCCTGAATCTCGGCCTCCAGCGACTTCAACTCCGCGTCGATCTCCGCCAACGGCCGCGGCGGCTTGTACACATAGAAATGCCGCGTGAACGGGATCTCGTACCCCACCTTCGTCTTGCCGTGGTCGATCCACGCATCCGGAACATGCGGCAGAACCTCCCGCCGCACGTACTCCTCCACGTCCTCCTCCAGCGGCACGTTCTCGTAGTCCCGCAGCTCCGGATCCGGCTCAGGCTCGCCCTTGATGCGCTGGACCTCACCCCCCGGGTCGCGGACGCCGACCGCCTCCCGTAGCGCCTTGCCGAACGGCGCGCCTGTCGGCCACAGCAGGCCGGCCGCGACGACCGCGTCCTTGAGGTCGATCCACGCGTCGGACTTCGTCGTCCAGGACTTGCCGACCAGCGGGCGCAGCGCCGCTACGAACGCCTCGACGTCCGTGACCCTTCCCATCGGCTTGGACGCGGTGATCGCCGTCAGCGTCTCGTCCGTCACCTCGAAGCGGAGCTTCAGCGGCCGTTCGACGGTGATCCGGTGGTAGCCGAAGTCCTCGTTGCGGAAGACCTTGATCTTCCCGGCCCGGTCGGCCAGGTCGTGCCCGCCGCCCTTCTCCGCCGCGTCGAGGACCGCCAGCGCATCCGCGTAGAGCCGCGTGATCTCGGAGATGTGCTGCTTGCCCAGTTCCTTGCGCTTGTCGCCGAGCGACTTCCGCATCTTGCGCCAGTAGCCGCGCGCGTCGAGCAGGACGACCTTGCCGCGCCGGTCCCTGGCCTTGCGGTTGCTGAGCACCCAGAAGTACGTGGAGATGCCGGTGTTGTAGAAGAGCTGGTCGGGGAGGGCGACGATGCCTTCCAGCCAGTCGTTCTCCAGAATCCACTGCCGGATCTTCGACTCGCCCGACTCCGCCGCCCCCGTGAACAGCGGGGAGCCGTTGAAGACGATCGCGATGCGGCTGCCGCCCGACCCCGACGCGTCCACCGGCTTCATCTTCGAGATCATGTGCTGGAGGAAGAGCAGCGAGCCGTCGTTGATGCGCGGCAGGCCGGCCCCGAACCGCCCGCTCCCACCGAGGCGTTCGTGTTCGTCCTCGACCGCGTCCTTGACCTTCTTCCACTCCACGCCGAACGGCGGGTTGGCCAGCAGGTAGTCGAAGGTGGCGGCGGTGTGGCCGTCGTCGCTGAAGGAGTTGCCGTACTTGATGTTCTCCGGGTCCTGGCCCTTGATCATCATGTCCGACCGGCAGATGGCCCAGGACTCGGGGTTCAGTTCCTGGCCGAAGACCTTGACCGTGGCGTCCGGGTTGAGAGCCGTGATGTGCTCCTCGGCCGCGCTGAGCATGCCGCCGGTGCCGCAGGCCGGGTCCATGACCGTACGGACGGTGCCCGGCAGAGCCAGCGCGTCACTGTCCGGCGCGACGAGCAGGTTGACCATCAGCCGGATGACTTCCCGGGGCGTGAAGTGCTCACCGGCCGTCTCGTTGGACTGCTCGGCGAAACGCCGGATCAACTCCTCGAAGGTATAGCCCATTTGGTGGTTCGTGACGATCTCGATCGGCTTGCCGTGCTCGTCGAGCACGACATTGCCGTCTTCGTCCCTCTTCACCGGCCGAAGGTCGAGGTCGGCGAACCGTCCGACCACCTGGTACAGCAGGTCCGCCGCGTCCAGCCGCTTGATCTGCTGGGCGAAGTCGTACCGCTCCAGGACTTCCCGCGCGTTGGGGGAGAAGGCACCGTAGTACTCGTTGAGATACTTCGCCGCGTGCGAGGCGTCGCCCGCGATGGCCTTCAGCGTGTAGGCGCTGGTGTTGTAGAAGCTGTGGCCGGACGCCTTGCGCAGGAAGCGGTCGGGGTTGATGTCCTGGTCCTGGTAACGGGCGGCGACCTCCAGGACCCTGTCCTTGGTCGGGGCGAGGACACACTCCAGGCGCCGGAGCACGGTGAACGGCAGGATCACCTTGCCGTAGTCGGACTGCTTGTAGTCGCCGCGCAGGAGGTCCGCGACCGACCACGCGTGGTTCGCCAGTTCCGTGTGCTTACTGCTGTTCAACAGGGTCCTTCCGGTGTTCGCCGTCCCAGCGGGGGCGGAGACGTCAAGTCTGGTCGTTCGCGGTGCCGGGCCGCGCCTTTCACACCGGTCCGTGACCGTCCGGCAACAGCGCGCCGCCGGTGAGGCCGGTGCCGAGGAGACGTGTGAGCTCCTCGGCGGCCCGGTCGGTACGACGGGCGGCGGTGCGCAGTTCGTACAGGCGGCGGAAAGCGGTGCCGTAGCGCTGCTGCTCGGCCAGGGGGAGCAAGGGGACGCGAAGTCGTCGCGGGTCCACCCGGACGAGGGATGTGCCGGTGGCCGCGGCGTTGACGTTCTGCTCCGCTGCGAGGAACCCGGCGAGGAACCACGGGTCGAGCCGACGCCGGTCCGGGCGGAACAGCAGCAGATGGGGTCCGAGGCGGCAGCCCGACTGGTCCGGCTCGACGACCTGGGCCACCGCCGTGCGTCCCACGCGGAGGATTTCTGTGAGAAGCACGTCACCTGCCTGGACCAAGGGGAGGGCGCCGCCGGTGGGAAGATCCGCTTCCGTTCCGGAGGCGGGCCGGTCCTCGAAGACATCGGCAGCCGTGAGGGTCGGCCGTGCGCCTGCTTCCGCCTCGGGCCGAGGCAGCGGTTGGCCGCTACGGGTCCGGCGGCCCGGGGGCGCGGTGTGGAGCAGACTGAGAGCGCCGCCGCGCAGAAGGTCCGCGACCGTCGCGGTGCGCCAGTCGCGGGGCCGGTCGTCGGCCGGCGGCCAGTCGCCGTCGCTGCTGAGGCCGACCAGGTCTGCCGCCCCTCGACGGAGCTGGTCGTACAGCTCCGATGCCTGCCGGGCCAGCAGGGCGGGGCGCAGTGCTTGCCGGGAAGCAGCCCGGACGTGGCGGGCCGGGGTCAGGTCCACGGCCTCGTCGAGGAGGTCGGTGATCGGGACGGCGGCGGCGATGCCCGGGGTTCCCGTGAAGCCGTCCCGGTCGGCGAGGTAGGGCTGCCACGACGAGAGCACGGTGTCGTTGAGGGCGTCCCAGTCGAGTTCTCGGGCCTCGGCGGAGGCGTCGACGAGCAGGACCGTCCCAGGGGCTTCGGCCTGTGGACCGGGCCGTTCGAGCACCCACAGGTGCAGGCCGATATGGAGCGGGGTGGCCGCGCCCTGGGGAAGGGAGACGACCGCGCGGAGGGCTCCGTCACGTACGAGCTGAGCCCGGATACGCCGGCCGGCGGTGCGTTCCGCGACGGCGGGCGGCATGAGGAGCACGGCACGGCCGCCCGGCGCGAGGTGGGCCAGGGAGTGCTGGACCCAGGCGAGTTCGGGCTCGCCCTTCGGCGGCACGCCGTAGGCCCAGCGTTGGTCGTAGGCCAGATCGTCGTGCCCCCAGTCACGGACTCCGTACGGGGGATTGCACAGGACGGCGTCCGCGGTGAGGCCCTTGAAGGCGTCGGAGCGCAGACTGTCCCCCGTACGTACGGTGATGGCCGCCTCGGGGGCGCTCAGCCGGAGCCGCACGGCGGCCTGGGCGGCCTGGGCGGTCAGGATGTCCTGGCCGTGCAGTGCGGTCGCACCGACGGATGCCGCAGCGCCGAGCAGCGATCCGGTGCCGCACGCGGGGTCGAGAACGCTCGCGGGGAGAGCGCCCGCGCTGTCGGTCAGGATCCTGGCCATGAGGTCGGCCAAGGGGCGCGGCGTGAGGTAGGTGCCGGTGCCCCCCGTGTCCTCCAGCAGGCGTTCGGTCAGGACATCCGTCGCGGCCTCGGCGCCATCCGTGACGACGCACCGCAACAAAACCCTCAGCGGCCCGGCCGCCTCGGGGGCGTACGCGGCGTCCTCGGTTCCCGGGATGTCCTGGGCTCCGTCGTCCGCAGCCGACCGGACCCAGCGCAGCAGCGCGTCGTCACGCAGTCCGGGAAGGGCTTCGCGTTTTCTCCGGTCCAGCCGGGCAGCCGCGAGCACCACAGGGAGCAGGTGCAGGGCCGGTTCGCCGCCGCCGGGGTAGGTGCGCAGCGCGGTGCGAAGCCGGTCCGCCGCTGTGTCCTCGGGGAGTTGGCCACGGGCGGAGAGCCAGGCGCGTACGGCGTCGAGGTCGTAGGTGGGGCTGGTGTCCGTGCCTCCCGCAGGGGCCGGAAAGTCCGGATGCCGACGACGCCAGTTGCTCACCGTGGCGCGGGTGACCCCGGCCAGCCGGGAGACGTCGGCGGCGGTCACGAGGGCACTGGCCTGCTGCTTCATGGGCTCCTGCCGGGTGACGCGGGGGCGGGCGTACGGGACGGCTTCACTCTATACCGACACTCAATCGATGTGAACTGTTTGACAGTGCTTTCAGTTGCCGCTCTACTGGTTGTGCTTTCACTCGGCTCCCGGCTTCCCCAGGTCTCCCGGGTTCCCCCCTGCCCCCAACACATCGATTCGAATGGAGCGGCACCATGGCCACCAGCACTTCCGGCACGTCCAAGCGCACCCTGTACCGGCTCACCGGTGTCGCCCCCACGGTCGACGCGATGTTCGACGTCCTCGACCCGGCTCGGCTCGAAGTCGGCGACGCGGAACTGCACTTCCCGGAGGAGCGGTTGGGCGTTCCGGCGCTGTTGGTCACCGGCAGCTTCGAGCAGCCGGTCGCGAGCTGGTGCGACGAGATCCATCGCACGACCGGATGCGAGGTGTCGCGGCCGGTGAACCGCTCGGCCGGGCTGCTGATGCTCGTGGTCGACGGCGAGGTGTACGCCATCGGCTACGACCAGGGCTTCCGCTTGGTGCCCGACCGGGTCAAGGACCGGCGGTTCGGGCTGCGTTTCGTGATCCGCAGGGTGGACCCCGCCCAGATCCGGGACATGGTCTCCCATACGCCGGGCGGCGGCCGGACCGACATCACCCTCGTGCCCGGCGGCGCTCCGGTCTGGAGCCTGGGTGTCCAGGAGCACGCGCAGATCGTGCGGAGGCTGGGCGGCCGGCTGGACGGGATCCAGCTGACGATCGCTCAGGACGACCGTACGAAGATCTCCAGTGTCGAGGGCGGTACCGGGCTGCGGATGCGCCTCGGTATCGACGCCGCGGACCTGGTCGCGGACATCCGGGCCATCGCCCGTGTCCTTCGGGACGAGGCCCCGGCTCCGGAACTGGAGTTCGTCGAGCACATCGTCCCGGTCAAGGACGCCGACCTCGTCACGCGGCTGGAGGAGCGGCTCGATGACATGCTGGGCGAGGTACCGGACGGACGTATCGCGGTCGCCGTCCCGCCCGATCACTGGGACGACTACGGCGCAGCCCAGGCGTTCGCCACCAAGGTGCACAGTCTGGAGGCGCGCCTCACCGACGACTTCAGCCTGGAGTACGTCCTCGACCGGGCCCGCGTGCAGAGGGCGGGAACGCGCTTCGCCGCGCTCCGGGACGGCACCGTCACCCTCTACACGCGTACCCGTGCGGAGAAGGGCGACGTTGTCTGGACGTCGAGTGTGCTGCGGTGGATCGAGGCGGAGGTGGGGCTCGGTGCCCGCCGGTTCTTCCTGCTGGACGGGCAGTGGTACGAGATCGGCGAGGCGTACCTGGAGACGATCCGTTCGCAGGTGGAGCGGCTCATCACCGGCACGCCCTCGGTCGACCTTCCGGCCTGGGTGCTCGGGGACAAGGAGCGTGACTACAACGAGTCCGTGCCCGACCTGCGACCCGGGTACGTCTGCTTCGACCGTGACAACGTCCGGACCGTGCTGCACCGGGGCAACGGCGTGGAGATCTGCGACCTGCTGAGCCCGGACGACGTCCTGGTCATGGTGAAGCGGGCCAAGGGATCCGGCGCGCTGAGCCATCTGTTCGCTCAGGCCGTGGTCGCCGTGCAGACCCTGCTGCACTCGCCGGAGGCCATGGACGGATTCGCCCGGAAGGTGGCTACGGCCCGGCCTGGCAGGGAGTTGCCGGAAGGTTTCCGGCCTTCGAAGGTTGCTTTCGCGATCCTGCTGAAGAACGGAACCGGCCTCACCGCCGACACGCTCTTCCCGTTTTCGCAGGTCACCCTCGTGCAGACGGCCAAGATCCTTGAGGCATGGGGCGTCGCGGTCGAGGTCGCCGGGATCCAGGCCGCGACGGTGACTCCGGGCCGGGCGGGAATCCGCCACCTGGCCTCGTAGCGCGCCCGTCTACACGTCCATGGGCAACTACGGTAATCATCCGTACCAATTGCGGACCGACAGGTTCCCCTGCGCGAGGACATACCCCCACTCGCACGAGTCACTTGTCCCCCTGGGAACCACCTCGTGTTCATGCTCCTGCCGAGGCTCTGCTCCGTCCAGCCGTTTCGACTCCACCCGGTCCAGGGCTTCGGGCTGTCCTTGAACGGTCCTCGGATGCGGCCGAGTAGCGCATGGAAAGGGGCGGTCCGTGGCACTGCCCGAGGTGCGATCGGGATTTGATTAAATATGATCTTGCGATGGCCTGATCGGAATGGGCCTCGCTTCCTCCCCCCCACGCACAGGAGTTGTCATGGCAACACCGCAGATCACCACAAGCACCAACCGCCCCCGTCGACGCGCCACCCGACTCGCCGTCGCGGCAGGCACGGCGTTCGCCGCTGCGGCCACCGTCCTGGCCGCATCGCCCAACGCGTCGGCGGCTACCACCTGGACGACCACCGGGGTCGGGCAGGGGCAGGCGAGGGCGGTGTTCGTCACCTCCCCGAGCGCCAACGGCGTCTGTGCCACCGCCAACAACCGCTTCAGCGACCAGGCGGGCGCCACCATCCGTACGATCGTCTTCGCCGGCGACGTCAACTGCAGCGCGGGAGCCGGCCAGTCCTGCACCACGACCGTTCCCCCGGAGAGCCAGGCGGTGCGGGTCTTCGACGTCCGTACGTGCCGCTGGGTCGGCTGATCCGTTCGGCGAGATCTTCGGATCCGGCCTGTGCCGTGTTCGCGGCCGGCTCGGCAGGCCACGTGACCATCGGTCCGGGCCGTCGGCAGGAGGGCGTTGGCGGAGTTGCTGTCCCCGCCAACGCCCAGGCCCGCCGCGAGGCCGTCTGCGTCCCGGGTGTCGTAACCGCCTGTGTACGTCGTGCCGTTCAGGTGGGCGGCGCGCTTTTCCCGATGGGTGACACGGGGGCGGGGTGCGGCCCCGCACGCGGCGCGCGACAGGGGGCGCCGGGAGTGGTTCGAGCGGGTAGGCGCGTGTGAGGAAGGGCTGTGGGGGCGGTGTCGGTGTAAGCAGTGGATATGCGAGATATTCACTGCTTGCGCGCAGGTGGGACGGGGCAGCTTCGCCGGGTGCGGGCAATCGTTTCGGTGCTGGTCCTCTGTGCCGTACTCGGCTCTTCGTGTTCCCCCGCCGAGTCGCCTGTCGGCTCCTCTGCCGAGTTGCCTGACGTCGCCTCGCACCATACGGGGCGGGGGGCGGCGGGGAAAAGTGTGTGCCGGCGCACTCTGGTGGGGGTGGCGCATCCGGATGACGATCTCCTGTTCGTCAACCCGGAGATCTACGACACCATTCGGGCCGGGTGCTCCCTCAGCACGGTGTATTTCACCGCCGGGGACGCCGGTGAGAGAGATCTGCGTAAATCACGGAACTATGTGGAGAACAGAGAGAACGGGGTGCGCAGGGCGTATGCCGAGATGGCCGGGGTCGCGGACCGCTGGAATTCCGACGATGTGTATGCGGCGGAACGCAGGATCCGGTCCTTCACGCTCTCCGGGAAGCTCCCCGGGCGGAAGAAGGGGCAGGAGGTGCGTCTCGTCTTCCTGGGGCTCCGTGACGGTATGCCGCACGGTTCGCGGAAGGGCAGTCTGCTCAGGCTCTTCGACGGGAACGAGAAGGAGATCGCCCCGCTGCGGGGAGGCCGGGGATACGACGAGGAGCGGCTGCTGAAAACGCTGACCGTGCTGGTCGGTATCGCGGGCGCGGAAAGGATTCTCACCCTGGACCATGACAACGCGTCCTTCGCCTATGGGGAGCACGGGCGTGTGGACCACAGCGATCACGGTATGACGGCCCGGTACGTCAGGAAGGCCGCCTACCTGGCCGGAGTCCCGCTGGAGTCGTACCTCGGGTACACCATGACGCCGCTGGAGGAGAATCTGACCCCGGCCGGGAAAGGCCATAAGGAAAGAATCTTCAGGTGGTACGCCACCCAGCGGCTGTGCCCTCGCGTGAGAGTCTGCGAGGACACCCACCTCTACAAGGGGAAGCTCCCGGAGATCTATGCTCAATGGATTCTCCGACAGTACCCCCAGAAATATCGGATTCCCGGCCCCGGTGAGATCATGGGGGACATCGGGAGAACGACGTTCTTCGGCGACAGGAATCCGGAGCAGTGCCTCGGGGTGGAGGGCTCCGCTTCGGGGGCGGGCGCGGTCGGCATCTTCGGGTGCGACGGGTCGGACGCCCAGCGGTGGGATGCCGGGAAGGACGGGACGATCAGGAACCGGCTGGACGGAGAACACTGCCTCGCCGCAGCGGGCGACCGTGTCGAGATCCAGGAGTGTCGGGGTGCGCGGGCCGAGCAGAAGTGGCACCGGATGCCCTGGCGCAATGGCACCTGGAAGCGTGCGGCCTGGAAAATCGCGGGGCATCGGAGCAAGTGTCTGTATCAGCACGACCGGACGTTCCCTCGCTGGAAGAGAGACGAAAGAAAACACCCTCGGCTGGGTCTCGTGAGGTGTGACCGGCCGGACCAGCCCGAGCTGTACTGGCAGTGGAATTTCTGAGCGGTGGAATTTCCGAGCGGTGGAATTTCTGGGGCGGTGGAAACCTGGGAGGTGGAAACCTGGACGGTGGAAACCTGGACGGGAATTTCCCGCCACCCCTGTCTCGTTCCGGGTTGGTTGACAGAGTTGATCTACCACGTCAGGTTGGTCGCGTTGGGCGAGACGGCGTGACATGACAGCGGAGGAGTCAACCATGGGGAAATGGACGTTCGGCGATATACCCGATCAGAGCGGTCGCACCGCGATCGTCACCGGGGCCAATTCGGGCATCGGTTTCGACACGGCGCGGATGCTGGCGCTCAAGGGGGCGCGGACGGTGCTGGCGTGCCGGAACCCGGAGAAGGGGGAGGCCGCGGCGGAGCGGATCCGGGCGGCGGGGGCGCGGGGCGAGGTGGCGTTCGTACCGTTGGATCTGTCGGACCTGGAGTCGGTGGCCGCGTTCGCCGACCGGTTCGGGGAGGAGTACGGGCGGCTGGACCTCCTGGTGAACAACGCGGGGGTGATGGTGCCGCCGCTGACGCGTACCAGGCAGGGGTTCGAGCTGCAGATGGGGACGAACCACTTCGGCCACTTCGCCCTCACCGGACGGCTGCTCCCGCTGCTGGAGCGTACGGAGGGTGCGCGGGTCGTCTCGGTGGCGAGCCTGGCGCAGTACTACGGCTGGATCGGCATCGACGACCTCAACTGGGAGCGCCGTTCGTACCGGCCGTGGCTGGCGTACGGGCAGAGCAAGCTGGCGAACATGCTGTTCATTCTGGAGTTGCAGCGGCGGCTCACGGCGGCCGGTTCCGGGGTGCGGGCGACCATCGCCCATCCCGGGGTCACCACGACGGAACTGATCCGGACGGCGAAGGCGCTGGAGCCCTTCATCTCCCGGTTCGGGATGAAGGCCGCGGACGGCGCGCTGCCCACCCTGCGCGCCGCGACCGACCCCGCCGCCGCGGGCGGCACCTACTGGGGGCCCGGGGGACTCTTCGGGACGAGCGGCCCGCCCGTACCGGCCCGTACATCCGGCCGGGCGAAGGACGCCGGGGTCGCGCGGCGACTCTGGGAGGAGAGCGAGAAGCTCACCGGGGTGACCTTCGCCTTCGGCGGTGAAGCCACGGGGAAAGCGTGAACGCGTGAACAGGGGCCGGGCGGACGCGAATTGATGTCCGCGCGGTCCCGAGTGGTGCTCCTGCCGCGGGCGGTTCCGCTGCTCGACGCGGGCTCAGACCACCGTCAGACACAACACCTGAACCCCGTACGGTTCCAGTGCGACCGCGTCGGCGGGGGCGCCGTCCAGTGTGGTCAGCGCGAGCCCGGTCCCGACGGTGGGTTTGACCAGGAGTTCCTCGGCGCTCTGGCTGACCAGCCAGACATAGCGGCGGCCCGAGTCGTGCTCCAGCAGATCCACCGCGACCCGGCGGTCCTCGACCGTGACCGGGCGGCGCACACCCGCGTGGGCGGCCAGGGCGTCGTACAGCAGGACGGTGTCCTCGGGGTTGACCCGGGGGGTGACGGAGGCCATGTGCTCCAGCGGATAGGTGCACAGGACGACACCGCCCGCTCCGGTACGGCGCAGCAGCAGCGCGGGTCGGCCGTGGGCGTCGGTGGCGAGGACCTCGGCGCCGTCCGCCTCGACCGGGAGGAAGACCCGGCTGCTGTCCGTACCGGCCGTACGGAAACGGAGTGTGTCGCCCTCGTCCAGTGTGCCGAAGGCGCGGGTGAAGGTGAGTGTGACCTCCGCGTCCTCGATGGGGTTGACGAGCCCGTACTCCAGCTGGTGGCGCACCCCGAAGAGCCGGTCCAGATGCGCGTACCAGGGGCCGCGCTGCTCGTCGTGGGCGCCGGGGGAGTACGAGACGTAGACCGTGGCCCCGCCGCGCGCCAGCTCCTCCAGCCGGTACCAACTCGCCGACAGCAACTGCTTGGTGGAGGGCAGCAGATAGAGCCGGTGGCCCTCGGAGATGTCGTCGCTCTCCCGTACGACCGTCGCGGGCGCGTCCGCGAGACGGGCGGCGATCCAGGACTGGCGGCCGGTGCGCTCCACGTACGAACGGTCCTCGGCCCGGGTGAACGGGTAGATCGTGTCCAGATACGAGGAGACCACCAGCGCGGTGCCGGTGTCCGGCCGGACACAACGCGCGAAGTCGACCCGCTCCAGCACCTCGGCGAAGCGCCGGATCTCGCGCAGCTGGGGTTTGGGGACGCCCGCGCTGTCGGTGAGCCCGAAGTGCATCTCGAACGCGTGGTGCGAGTACGGGGGCTGGTCGATCAGTGTGTCGTAGTCGCTGTTGTTCCAGGCGATCCAGCCGGTCGCCCCGGCGAGCAGACTGTTGTGCAGCGCCTGGCGGTAGTAGCGGGCGGCGTGCGGGCCCGAGGCGAAGTCGGAGGTGAGGCCGAACTCCTCCAGCACCACCGGGCGTTGGAAGCTGCCCGTCAGCTCGCACACCCACGCGGCGGCGTAGTGCTGACGGACCGGGTCGTCCTCCATGCGGTAGACATGCGGGCCCAGCCAGTCGGTGAGGGCCGCGCAGTCCCGCAGCCGGAAGCCGTTGTCATGGCCGGAGTTCTCCAGCCCCCAGGCGCCGTCCCCCAGGGACACCGGCTGCGGCGCGCCGGAG
This sequence comes from Streptomyces sp. NPDC088554, assembly GCF_044752945.1. Lineage (NCBI taxonomy): Bacteria > Bacillati > Actinomycetota > Actinomycetes > Kitasatosporales > Streptomycetaceae > Streptomyces > Streptomyces sp. NPDC088554. The sequence continues at coordinate 64,581 of NZ_JBIVMF010000009.1, forward strand.
GCCCGTACCGCGTCCACGACGAGCTGCGCCCAGGCGGCGACCTCCTCACGGGGGGCGTCGCGGCGGCCGTAGATCGGCATCTCGTTGGAGACCAGCCAGCCCGCGACCGCCGGATGGCCCTTGAAGCGGCCCGCCATCTCCTTGGCGAACCACGCCTGCCGGGACACCATCCACACATCGCTGTACAGATCGCGCCCGCCGCGCCAGGACGGGTCCCAGTTCTCGCCGGACATATGGCCGACCAGGAAGGTGGGGACGGTGGTCATGCCGAGGGTGTGGTGCCGGTCGAGGAAGTCGGCGAAGCGCGCGCACAGCTCCTCGTCGACCCGGTCGGGCGCGGGCATGAAGTCGGGCCAGTAGAAGAACGACCGGGTCATGTTGAGCCCGTGGTCGCGCAGGACCCGCAGCTCCTCCGCGACCACCTCGCCGTCGTACGAACGCCACATCAGGGGGCCTCCGGTACGGGACCAGAAATTGGCGCCGATCCAGGTGACGGAGTGATCGCCGACGGAAATCCGGGCAGCGGGACGCGGCATCTTCGTGCTCTCCCTCGGTACGGGCGGACGGGAATCGGATACAGGAAGTGGACGGGGGAAGCAGGCAAACGCACGGGCGGCGCGCGATTTATCCAGTGAAGCGCTGTACCGGTTTAGCGTCAACAGTGCGAACGCGCCCCTATACCGGTTTATGCGGCCCCCGGAGGCGCCGGTTCGGACGGCCCCGGAGGCGGGGGCGCCACGCTGCCGCGCAGGGTGAGGCGCGGCGCCGGATCCTCCAGGTCGCCCACCGCCAGCCCGCCCGCCGCCTCCCGCAGCCGCCGGGCCGCGTGTGCCCCGTACCCCGCGATGTCCCTGCTCAGCGCGGTCAGCGGCGGACGTACCAGCTCGCACAGCGCCGAGTCGTCCCAGGCGACGATGGAGACGTCGGCGGGCACCCGCAGCCCCAGCGACTGGGCGGTGGTCAGGCCGGAGAGCGCCATCACGTCGTTGTCGTACAGGATCGCGGTGGGCGGACCGGCCGCGCCCAGCAGTTCGCGGGTGGCGGCGGCGCCGCGCTCCCCGCTGTAGTCGCCCTCGACGGTGCACCCGGTCAGCCCCCGCTCCCGTACCGCCGCGTCGAAGGCGGCGGCGCGGATCGCCGTGTGGCGCAGCCGGGCGGGGCCGCCGACCCGGGCCAGCCTGCGGTGTCCCAGCCCGGCGAGGTGGCGTACGACGGTGGTGACGGCGGCGGCGTCGTCGCTCCAGACGGCGGGCAGCCCGCCGGTGCCGACCGGCGCCCCGATCACCACGGCCGGCATGCCCAGCTCTTCGAGTACGGGGATCCGGGCGTCCTCGGCCTGGAGGTCGACCAGGAAGACGCCGTCCACCAGCCGTCTGGCCCACCAGGAGCGGTAGAGAGCGATCTCGGCGGCCTGGTCCTCGGCCATGGTGAAGACCAGCGGGGTGGCGTCGGTGATCAGCTCCGACTGGATACCGGAGACCAGCTGCATGAAGAACGGCTCCAGCCCGAGCGTGTGCGCCGGACGGTCGATGACCAGGCCGAACGCCCCCGCCCTGCCGTCGGAGAGCGCGCGCGCCGCGCTGTTGGGCTGCCAGCCCAGCTCCTCGGCGATGGCGAGAACACGCCGTCGGGTGGGCTCGGAGACGCCGGGGCGGTTGTTGAGGGCGAAGGAGACGGCGCCCTTGGTGACGCCCGCGCGACGGGCGATATCGGCCATGGTCGGCCGCTTCGCGGGGGGCTGAGGGGGGTGTTCCGGGCGCTCCGGGGGGTGTTCCAAGGCGGTGCCTCGCATTCGACCGATCTTCGACCGATCTTCGGTTGATCTTCGGTTGATCCTTCGACTGGCGACGTCCGGTGACGTCTTCACTGAACCGGTTCAGCTGAAAATAACCGGATCATAGGCCATCGTTTTTACCAGAGGGTCGAGAAAAGCAATGCACCGCCATTGACACCCGGATTCCCCGGCCCTTAATTTCACGGCGTCGGACGTCGGCACACGCCCCCACGAAGCGCTCTCTCCGAGACCACGCGAGATCACCCGGATCGCCCGGATCGCCCGGGATCACGTGGGACCACCCGAGACCACCCGAGACCACCCGAGACTCACCATCCGAGCAAAGGGCTGTCATGACTTCACACAGACACCGGACGACAGGCGCGGCAGCGCTCCTCGCGGCCGCCGCGCTGCTGGTATCGGGCTGCACCGGAAGCGGGGCCAGCTCCGAGGGCGCGGACGCGAAGGCCGCCGACGACCCGGCGAAGGTCGCCGGATCGATCACGGTCCTCACCCACCGTACGGACTGGGTGCAGGACGGCACGATGAAGAAGTACGCCGAGGAGTTCCGGAAGGTCTACCCCAAGGTGACCGTCAAGTTCGACGGGATCACCGACTACGAGGGGGAGGTCAAGATCCGTATGAACACCAAGAACTACGGCGATGTCCTCATGATCCCCGGCGCGGTCAAGCGGAACGACTACCCGAAGTTCTTCGCCTCCCTGGGCAGTCGCGGCGAACGTGCCGAGAAGTACCGCTTCACCGACTTCACCACGGTCGGCGGCAAGGTCTACGGCCAGACCCCGCTCGGCGGGACCGCCGGCTTCCTCTACAACAAGAAGGTGTGGGCCCAGGCGGGGATCACCGACTGGGCCACCACCCCGGCCGAGTTCATCGAGGACCTCAAGGCCATCAGGTCGAAGACGAAGGCGGTGCCCTACTACACCAACTTCAAGGACATGTGGCCGCTCACCGCGTGGACGAACGCGCTGGGATCGGTCAGTTGTGACACCCAGGCCAACAACAGGCTAGCGAGCGGCGACCCCTGGGCCAAGGGCTCCGAATTACGCACCATCGACACGCTGTTGTACGACATGGTCCACGAGAAGCTGGTCGAGAAGGACCCGTCCACCACCAACTGGGAAGGTTCCAAGCCGCAGTTCGCCAAGGGTGAGATCGCCACCATGTGGCTGGGATCCTGGGCGATCTCCCAGTTCCGGGCGGCGGCCGAGAAGGTGGGCACCGACCCCGCCGACATCGGCTTCATGCCGTTCCCCGCGCAGGTGGACGGCAGGTTCTGCGCGGTGGCCGCGCCCGACTACGCGCAGGCGGTGAACGTCAACTCCCCGCACAAGGAGGCCGCCCGTGCCTGGATCGACTGGTTCACCGACACGTCCGGTTACGCGGCGGACAACCTCTCGCTCTCGCCGCTGAAGGGCGCCCCGCTGCCCGACGTGCTCAAGCCGTACACCGATCAGGGTGTGACGTTCATCGAGCTGAACCAGGACAACGCCGTACAGGTCAACGAGATCGACAACGCGGCCGAGGTCGGGCTCGCCAAGCCGGACTACCGTCAGGACCTCGTCGACGTGGCGCGCGGCGCCACCAAGGGCAGCCTGGACGGAGTCCTCGCGGGCCTCTCCGAGCGCTGGACCGGGGCGGCGCGGGCCGCGGGCTCCTGATGTCGCGGACGGACAGCGAAGCCGTACGGGACAGGGCGCCGCGGCGGCGCCCCGCCCCCGCCGTAGCCACGCCACCCCTCGCCCCCGAGCGGCGCGCGCGGCGGTGGCGGGAGGCGACGCCCTGGCTCTTCATGCTGGTCCCGCTGGCGCTGCTGGTGGTCTTCACGTACGCGCCGGTCATCAACATGGTCGCGTACAGCTTCACCGACTGGGACGGGGTCAGCCCCGAGCTGGAGTTCACCGGCGCGGGCAACTACGCGGAGATCTTCACCCGGCCCGAGCTGTTCCAGGTGTTCTTCGTCAGCGGCTACTACCTGGCGGCCTCGGTGGTGCAGATCGCGGCGGCGCTCTACTTCGCCACGGTGCTGAGCTTCCACACCCGCTTCCGCAACTTCTTCAAGGGGGTGCTGTTCTTCCCGTACCTGATCAACGGGGTCGCGATCGGTTTCGTCTTCCTCTACTTCTTCCAGGACGGCGGCACCCTCGACTCGGTCCTGAGGCTGTTCGGTGTCACCACCGACCATGCCTGGCTGGGGAGTTCGACCTCGGCGAACGTCTCGCTGGCCGGAGTGTCGGTGTGGCGCTACATGGGGCTGAACTTCGTGCTGTTCCTCGGCGCGATCCAGTCCATCCCGGGGGAGCTGTACGAGGCGTCCGAGCTGGACGGGGCGAACCGATGGCAGCAGTTCCGCCACATCATCGCGCCCGGCATCCGGCCGATCATCGGCCTCAGTGTGATCCTGGCGGTCTCGGGCTCGCTGTCGGTCTTCGAGATCCCGTACATCATGACGGGCGGCGCCACCGGTACCGAGACCTTCGTCATCCAGACCGTGAAGCTCGCGTTCCAGTTCAACAAGACGGGGCTGGCCTCGGCGGCGGCCGTGGTGCTGCTGCTGATCATCCTGGTGGTGACATGGGTGCAGCGCCGTCTCGTCCCGGACGACAAGGTGGACCTGGTGTGACCACGAGTTCTGTGACCACGCGTTCTGTGACCACGCGTTCCGGTGTGGGCGCCACACGGACACGGGTGCGGGGACGGATCGCCGATGGCCTCAAGTACCTCTCCCTGGTGGTGGGTTCGGTCGTGGTGCTGCTGCCGCTGGCGGTGGTGGCGCTGACCTCGCTGAAGACCGGGAAGGAGATGGCGGACGGCGGCGGCGCGCTCTCCCTGCCGGGAAACCCACTGAACTTCGACAACTATGTGACGGCCTTCAGCGACGGCCGGATGCTCAGCGCCTTCGGGAACACGGGGTTCATCCTGCTCTTCGCCATCACCGGTACGGTCGTCATCGGCTCGATGACGGCGTACGCCATCGACCGGTTCGACTTCCGCTTCCGCAAGCTGGTGGTGGCGCTGTTCCTGATCGCGACGCTGGTGCCCGGGGTGACCACGCAGGTGGCGACCTTCCAGATCGTCAACAGCTTCGGGCTCTTCGACAGCGTCTGGGCGCCGATCGTGCTCTACATGGGCACGGACATCGTCTCGGTCTACATCTTCCTCCAGTTCATCCGGGGGATCCCGGTCTCCCTGGACGAGTCGGCGCGGCTCGACGGCGCCAACGCGTTCACCATCTACCGGAAAATCATCTTCCCGCTGCTCAAACCGGCCATCGCCACGGTGGTCATCATCAAGGGCATCACCGTCTACAACGACTTCTACATCCCGTTCCTCTACCTGCCCTCCGAGGAGCTGGGCACCATCTCCACCTCGCTCTTCCGCTTCAAGGGGCCCTTCGGGGCACACTGGGAGAACATCTCGGCGGGCGCGGTGCTGGTGATCGTACCCACACTGATCGCCTTCCTCTTCCTCCAGCGCTACATCTACAACGGGTTCACCCGGGGGGCCATGAAGTAGCGTCCGGGCGGAGCGGAATCCCGGGCGGAGCGGGAGCCCCGGCGAAGTAGAGTCCGGGGCCATGACGGAACACGCCGCCGCGCATGAGTCCCCGGCCCACCTGCACACCACCCGCACCTTCTACGACACCATCGCCGCCGACTACGCCGAGCACTTCCGCGCCGAGCCCGCCCACCCGCTGGCCCGCGCGGTGCTCGGCGCCTTCGCGGAGCTGGTACGGGCGGACGGCGGCGCCCAGGTCGCGGAACTCGGCTGCGGTCCTGGCACGGTGACGGCACACCTGCACGGACTCGGGCTGGACATCTTCGGCGTCGACCTGTCGCCGAAGATGGTCGAGCTGGCCCGCGAGGCCCACCCGGAGCTGCGGTTCGAGGTGGGCACGATGACGGCTCTGGAGCTGCCCGACGCCACCCTGGGCGCAGTGGTCTCCTGGTACTCCCTGATCCACACCCCGCCCGAGCAACTGCCCTCTGTACTGGCCGAGTTCCATCGGGTGCTGGCCCCGGGCGGCCGGCTGCTGGCCGCCTTCCAGACCGGCGAAGAACCCCTGCGACTGGAACGCCCCTTCGGCCACGACGTATCCCTGGACTACCGCCGCCTCTCCCCGGACCGCACCGCCGCCCTGCTGACCGAAGCGGGCTTCACCGTGGACGCCCGGCTCCTGCGCGAACGCGAAGCGGCAGCGAACGAGACGGCGCCCCAGGCGTATCTGCTGGCCCGCAGGGCGGCGCCGGCCCGCGAGCCGGCGGGGTGAACACCGCCGCCCGCTCGCCGGCGCCGAGGCCACCGCTGACGCGTGCTCAGCCCCGGCCCACGTACGGCATCGTCGTCGCCAGGACCGTCGCGAACTGGATGTTCGCCTCCAGGGGCAGCTGGGCCATGTGGAGGACGGTCGCTGCCACGTCGGCGACGTCCATCACCGGTTCCACCGCCAGCTCGCCGTTGGCCTGGGGCACGCCTCGGGTCATGCGTTCGGTCATGTCGGTCGACGCGTTGCCGATGTCGATCTGACCGCAGGCGATGCGGTACGGACGGCCGTCCAGGGAGAGGGACTTGGTCAGGCCGGTGATGCCGTGTTTGGTGGTGGTGTACGCGACGGAGTCGGGGCGCGGAGTGTGTGCGGAGATGGAGCCGTTGTTGATGATCCGGCCGCCGCGCGGGTCCTGGGCCTTCATCCGGCGGAACGCGGCCTGCGCGCAGAGGAACGAGCCGGTGAGATTGGTGTGCAGGACCTTCTGCCAGGCGGAGTAGGGCAGTTCGTCCAGCGGCACCCCGCCGGGTCCGGTGGTGCCCGCGTTGTTGAAGAGCAGGTCCAGCCGGCCGTACCGCTCGTGTACGGCGTCGAACAGCGCGTCCACCTCCTGAGGGTCCGACACATCGGTCCGTACGACCAGGGTGTCGCCCGGCAGCGCCGCCGCCGTCTCCTCCAGGGCCCCGGTGCGCCGGCCCGCCAGGGCCACCGACCAGCCCGCGTCGCTCAGGGCCCGGGCGACCGCGCGGCCGATGCCCGAGCCGGCCCCGGTGACCACGGCGATGGCGGAACGGTCAGGGTCGGCGTCGGTCTTCCGCATGGCGTTCATGGTCACGCAGGGTACGTGAGGTAGAACTTGGCGCGGTGAACGGATCCCGGCGGCGGCACGCGGTTCTCATTCGTTCGCCATATCCATGTTGCGTACGCGACAACAGGGCGCCGCCGCCCCCCGCTGCACTGCAAAAGGACGCAGTCAACCGCCTTCAGGGGAAGGGCACATGACCCCAGCACACCGTCACGCACCCGAACTCAGAGCCGCCGCCCGGCGCCTCGGCCGCCGCCGGTTCCTGATGACCGGCACCGGGGCCGCCGCCGCGCTGGCCTTCAGCGTCGGCCTGCCCGTCGCGGGCGTCGCGGGCGCCGCCGAACTGGACGCCCGGCGGATCGCCACGGACCCGTTCACCCTGGGCGTCGCCTCCGGCGACCCGCGCCCGGACGGTGTGCTGCTCTGGACCCGGCTGGCGCCCAGCCCGTACCAGGCCGACAGCGGACTCCCGGCGAGCCGGGTCTCCGTACAGTGGGAGCTGGCCCACGACGCGGCCTTCACCCGGCTCGCCGCGAGCGGACAGACCGACGCGCACCCCGAGTTCCACCACAGTGTGCGCGTCGATGTCCCCGGCCTGGAACCCGGCCGCGTCTACCACTACCGCTTCCGCGCCGGTACGTGGATCAGCCCCGTCGGCCGCACCCGCACCGCCCCCGCGCCCGGCGCCGAGGTCGGCAGGATGAAGCTGGCCGCCGTGTCCTGCCAGGCGTACCACGACGGGTACTTCACCGCGTACGGCCATCTCGCGCGGGAGGACGTCGATGTCGTCCTCCACCTCGGCGACTACCTGTACGAGTACGCCGTGACCGCCACCGGCGGCGCCCGCGCCTACACCGACCGCACACTGCCCGCGCACTACAACCGCGAGACGGTCACACTGGAGGACTACCGGCTGCGGTACGGCCTCTACAAGACCGACCCCGACCTCGCCCGCGCCCACGCCGCCCACCCCTTCGTCGTCACCTGGGACGACCACGAGACCGAGAACAACTACGCCGGCGACATCCCCGAGAACGACGTACCGCCCGAGGAATTCCTGCTCCGCAGGGCCTCCGCCTACCGTGCCTACTGGGAGAACCAGCCACTGCGCACACCCCAGCGCCCCACCGGCCCCGACATGCGGCTCTACCGGCGCCTCGACTTCGGACGGCTCGCGCGGTTCGACATCCTCGACACCCGGCAGTACCGCTCCGACCAGGCGTACGGCGACGGCTGGCAGCTCCCGGGACCCGAGTCCGAGGACCCGGCGCGCACCATGACCGGCGCGACGCAGGAGCGCTGGCTGCTGGACGGCTGGCGCGCCTCCACCGCGACCTGGAACGTCGTACCGCAACAGGTGACCTTCGCCCGGCGCCGCGACCGTGCCACCGCCGGGTACCAGGTGTCGATGGACGCCTGGGACGGCTATCCGGCATCCCGGCGGCGGCTCCTGGACGGGGCGGGCGCGGCCGGGATCCGGAACCTCATGGTGCTGACCGGCGATGTGCACACCGCGTACGCCTACGACCTCAAGCAGGACTGGGACGACCCGGACTCGCGCACCCTCGGCACCGAGATCGTGGCCACGTCCATCTCCAGCGGCAAGGACGGCACACCCCGGCCCGCCAACTGGGCCACCCTCCTGGGCGCCAACCCGCACATGCGGTTCTACCAGGGACAGCGCGGTTACGTGACGGTGGAACTGTCCGCAGAGCAGGCGCGCGCCGACTTCCGGGCGGTCGCCGCCGTCACCACCCCGGGCGCCCCGGTCACGACGGTGGGTTCCTTCGTGACCGAGGCGGGCAACCCGGGGCTCAGGCCGGTCTAGGGGTTCGGGCCGGTCCAGCGCTCGGGCACCGCCCAGGGCTCAGCCGGCATCCACCGGGTAGCGGACGCCGATGCGCTCCCGTACCGCGTCGAGCGTCCGCATCACCGCCAGCGTGCCGTCCAGCGGGACGAGCGGGGACTCGCCCTCGCCCGCCCGCAGACAGCGCATCGCCTCGGCCGCCTCGTGCTGGAGGCCGTGCAGACCGCTCTCCGCCGTGAACTCCTCGGGCTCGGCGCCCGACCGGTGCAGCACGAAACGCTCCGTGGCGAAGAAACCGGCGGGCACCTCGATACGGCCCGCCGTGCCCGTCACCGCCGCCGTCGACGGCGTACCCGCCGTGACCGAACACGCCAGCAGCGCCGTCGCCCCCGCATCCCAGCCCAGCAGCATCCCGGTGTTCAGATCGACCCCCTCGGGCGAGATCAGCGCATCCGCCTGTACGCGGTCGGGCTCGCCCAGCAGCAGATGCGCGAACGACACCGGATACACCCCGAGGTCCAGCACCGCCCCGCCGCCCAGCGCCGGATCGCGCAGCCGGTGGTCCGGGGCGAACGGCCCCTGGAGGCCGAAGTCGGCCTGCACCGTACGGACTTCGCCGATCGCGCCGTCCCGTACCAGCTCGGCCAGCCGGCGGATCACCGGATTGCAGTACATCCACATGGCCTCCATCAGGAACAGGCCGCGCTCCCGGGCGAGCGAGACCAGCTCCCCGGCCTCCCGGGCATCGAGGGTGAACGCCTTCTCGCAGAGCACCGGCCTGCCCGCCGACAGCGCCCGCCCGGCGGCGGCCCGGTGCGCGGAGTGCGGAGACGCGACGTACACGATGTCCACCTCCTCGTCCGCGAACAGCGACGCCTGGTCGCCGTAGGCCCGGGGGATCCCGAACCGTCCCGCGAACTCCTGCGCCGCGTCCCCGCTCCGTGACGCCACCGCGACGATCTCGGCATCCGGCAGCTCCCCCACCTCGGTGACGAAACGTTCGGCGATCCCCCCGGTCGCCACCACTCCCCAGCGCACCACAGACTCCGTGGCCATTACGTGCCCCCCTACGCTTCGACGACTCCGGAAAACGTTTCGACGACTCCGGATGAGCTGAGAGCATAGGTGCGCAATCGACTACCCATGGAGACCCGGATGCCGGACGGCGGCCGCACCACCGAGGGACGAGACACCCGAGAAGCCCATATAACGCCAGGACAGAGCCGTCCGGCGCGCCTCACCACCCCCGACAACCACCCCGGCGCCGCGCGCCGTGCCGGGCTGCTGTTCACCCTGATACTCGGCGGGCTGACGGCCGTGCCGCCGCTCTCCATGGACATGTACCTCCCGGCGCTGCCGGAGGTCAGCGGCTCCCTCGGCGCGAGCGCCGCCACCGCGCAGGTCACCCTCACCGCCTGTCTGCTCGGCATGGCGCTCGGCCAGATCATCGTCGGCCCGATGAGCGACCGGTGGGGACGGCGCAGGCCGCTGCTGCTCGGCATGTTCGTCTATATCTTCGCCACCGCCTTCTGCGCCCTCGCCCCCACCGTCCCCCTCCTCATCGGCTTCCGGCTGCTCCAGGGGCTGGCGGGCGCGGCGGGCATCGTCATCGCCCGCGCGGTGGTGCGCGATCTGTACGACGGCCTTGAGATGGCCCGGTTCTTCTCCACCCTGATGCTGATCTCCGGCGTCGCTCCGATCATCGCGCCCGTGATCGGTGGCCAGGTGCTGCGCGTCACCGACTGGCGCGGCATCTTCGTCGTGCTCACCGTGATCGGCGTCCTGCTCACCTTCGTCGTCTGGAAGTGGCTGTACGAGACGCTGCCGCCGGAGAAGCGGCACAGCGGCGGGGTCGGCTCCGCGCTGCGCACCATGCGCGGCCTGCTCGCCGACCGGATCTTCACCGGCTACATGCTGGCGGGCGGGCTGGCCTTCGCCGCGCTGTTCGCGTACGTCGCGGCCTCCCCGTTCGTCGTCCAGGAGATCTACGGTGCCTCGCCGCAGACCTTCAGCCTGCTCTTCGGCATCAACTCCGTCGGCCTGATCGCCGCCGGCCAGATCAACGGCAAGATCCTCGTCGGCCGGGTCGCCCTGGACCGGGTGCTGGGCTTCGGACTGGTCGTCATCGCCCTCGCCTCGCTGGCGCTGCTGCTGATGACCAGCGGTGTGTTCGGCCAGGTGGGGCTGATCCCGATCGCGGTGGCGCTGTTCGTCCTGATGTCGGCGATGGGGCTCGCGCTGCCCAACACCAACGCCTCCGCGCTGATACGCACCCCGCACGCGGCGGGCTCGGCCTCGGCGCTCATCGGCACGGCGTCGTTCCTGATCGGTGCCGTCGCCTCACCGCTCGTCGGGATCGCGGGCGAGCGGACGGCAGTGCCCATGGCCGTCGTCCAGCTGGTGGCCTCGCTCGCCTCGCTCGGCTGCTTCGTGGGGCTCGTACGGCCGTGGCAGCACCGGACGCCGATGGAGCGCCCGGCCGCCTGACCGTTCGCGTACGTCGCCGCCCGACGGTCCGGTCCCCGCCGCAGGTGGCGAGCGTGAGCAGCAGCGCGAGTACGATCACCCAGGCCACCGGGGCCACCCGTACGACCCGCTGTCTCATTGGTTCCCCCGGGAAAGCCCGGCCCGACAAGGGCCGTAGCGTAGCAACTGCTCCCGATGGCGGAGCGGTTCGGTGCCGCATCGGTTCCGCGCCCGGACGGCGTACGCGCCGGCCCCGCCGCGCGTCTACGATTTGCCGGTGAACTCGCCGGTGAACGACACCCTCCCCACCTCGGAAGTCCTGCGGGCCGCGCTCGCCGGACTGCTCGAAGGACTGCCGCAGAAGCAGGCCGCGCAAGCCGTCGAACGGCTGATCGCCCACTACCGGGGCACCATCCCGACCGACGCGCCCGTCCTGCGCGACCGCTCGGACGTGGCCGCGTACGCCGCGTACCGGATGCCCGCGACCTTCGAGGCGGTACGGGCCGCGCTGGCGGGGCTGGCGGACGCGGCGCCCGGCTGGGCCCCCGGCAGCCATGTCGACGTGGGCGGCGGGACGGGGGCCGCGGTGTGGGCGGCGGACGCGGTGTGGGGCGGTGGTACGGGGTCCTCCCGTACCGGCGAGGGAGCCCCCCGTACCACCGCCGTCCTCGACTGGGCCGAGCCCGCGCTCGCGCTCGGCCGCGAGCTGGCGGCCTCCGGGGCGCCCGCGCTGCGCGCCGCCGCGTGGCGCCGGGAGCGGATCGGGGCCGCGCTGAAGCTGCCGGAGAGCGACCTCGTGACGGTCTCGTACGTACTGAACGAACTCACCGCCCCCGACAGGACCGCCCTCGTCGACGAGGCGGCGCGGGCCGCGCGGGCCGTGGTGATCGTGGAACCCGGCACCCCGGACGGCTATCTGCGGATCATCGAGGCCCGCGACCGGCTGATCGCGGCGGGCCTGCGGATCGCCGCGCCCTGCCCGCACAGCGGCGCCTGCCCGATCGAGGCGGGCACGGACTGGTGCCACTTCGCGGCGCGGGTCAGCAGGTCCTCGCTGCACCGCCAGATCAAGGGCGGCTCGCTGGCGTACGAGGACGAGAAGTTCGGCTACGTCGCGGCGGTACGGTTCGAGGCGCGTCCGGTACGGGCCCGGGTGACCCGTAAACCGCAGATCCGCAAGGGGCAGGTGCTGCTCGACCTGTGCACCGAGGGCGACGGGCTGACGCGCGGCACGGTCACCAAGCGGCACGGCCCGCTCTACCGGGCGGCCCGGGACACGGCGTGGGGCGACGCGTGGCCGCCCCACGACGACGGGGATTCAGCGGCTGCCGGGGCGTAGCTCCTGCGTACAGCACTTCACACTGCCGCCGCCCTTGAGCAGCTCGCCCAGGTCCATGCCGAGCGGTTCGTACCCCCGCGCGCGCAGGGGCGCGAAGAGCCCGGTGGCGGAGTGCGGCAGCAGGACATGACGGCCGTCGCCGACCGCGTTCAGCCCGAACGCCGCCGCGTCCGCCGCGTCGGCGATCAGGGCGTCGGGGAAGAGCCGGGCCAGGACGGCGCGGCTGCCGGGGGAGAAGGCGTCGGGGTAGTACATGATCTCGTCGGCCCTGTCGTCCAGGACGCACAGGGCCGTGTCCAGGTGGTAGTAGCGCGGGTCGACGAGGTCCAGGCCGATCACCGGACGCCCGAAGAACTCCTGCGCCTCCGCGTGCGCGTGCGGGCTCGCCCGGAAGCCGCGCCCGGCCAGCAGCCAGGAGGCGGTGACGGCGAAGTCGCCCTCGCCCTCGTTGATGTGCACGGGCTCCCGGATGTCCGCGTACCCGTGCGTACGGAACCACTCCAAATGCGCGGCCGCCTCGCCGTGGCGCTCCGGGTGGCGGAAGCGCGCGCCGAGGACCAGGCCGTCGATGACCGTGGCGCCGTTGGCGGCGAACACCATGTCGGGCAGGCCCGGCACGGGGTCCAGCAGCGAGACGGTGTGCCCGAGGGCGAGATGGCGGTCGCGCAGGTCCTCCCACTGGGCGAGGGCCAGCGCGGGGTCGACGGGCTTCTCCGGGTTCATCCAGGGGTTGATCGAGTACGTCACGTCGAAGTGGCGCGGCGGGCACATGAGATAGCTGCGGGGCGAGGCGTCACGGGGCAACGGGGGCTCCTCACGGAGGGGGTCGGCGCACTATGCGCCGATGTGGGAGCAATGGTCCGCCCGCCGGGGCTCGCGCGCTGTGCACCGTTCGGGTGGTTCGTCCGTACACCGGGCCGGGGGAGGGGCTTCGGGAGGGGGCTTTCGCCGCACGCCCTGGATTGAGCGCCATGGCTGAACGCGCTTCGAACAAGGCGCCGGACGAAGCGTCCGGCAGGGCTCCGGGCCCGGACGGGGCATCCACCGGTGGGTCCGGCCGGGCCCCCGGGTCCACCCGGCGGCGCAGCGAGCGCTCGCGCCGCGCGATCTACGACGCGGCGCTCGCGCTCGTCGGCGAGGTCGGTTACGCCAGGACCACCATCGAGGGCATCGCGGCCCGCGCCGGGGTCGGCAAGCAGACGATCTACCGCTGGTGGCCCTCCAGGGCGGCCGTACTGCTGGAGGCGTTCCTCGACCGCGCCGAACAGGCGGCCGGGGAGGCCGACGGCGGGGCGGGCATCGACGAGATCCCCGACACCGGTGACCTGGAGGCCGACCTCAAACTCGTCCTGCGCGCCACGGTCGACGAGATGAACAACCCCAAGTACGAGGTGCCCTCCCGCGCGCTCGCCGCCGAGGGCATCGTCGACGCCGAGCTGGGCGCCGAAATGGCCAGGAAGATGCTGGAACCACAGCTCCGGCTGTACATGGGGCGGCTGGCCGCGGCCCGGCCGGTGGAGGGCGTACTCCGGGGGCTCGATCTGCGGATCGCGCTGGAGCTGCTGGTCGGCCCCCTCGCCCACCGCTGGCTGCTGCGGACGGCGCCGTTGACACACGAGTACGCGGACACGGTCGTCGAATACGCGCTGTACGGCCTGGCCCCGCGCGGCTGATTCCCGGAGGGTGGCCCGGGGTGGCCGGGGGGCCGGCTGGAGGGCCGGGCGGGGGGCGCGCGGGGGCGCGTAGGTGCATGGGGGGCGGGCATGGGGGGCGGGCGCGGGGCGGATGTGTCGAACGACACCGGTTTTCGCGCCCCGATCCCGGGCTTGATATCGGCACATAAGCCGCAATAAGGCCCGTGGTGTGGCATGGCCCCCCGTACCCCGGTTGGGGCTCTCGGCCATGTGAGGAGCAGGATGGTGCGACCATGAGGAGAGTCCGCAGGGACGAGCACGAGGTGTGAGGGGATAGATGGGCGACGATTTCGGCCGCTACCGCGGCACGGAGAGCAGGATTCCCCAGTGGCTGCGCAGGCGCCCCAAGAAGAGCGCCGGTGACGCCGCGTTCGACCAGGGAGACGCGGCGGGTCGTGAGGCGCTGCTCCTCGCCGTCGCCGACGCCGGTATGCCCGTCTCACCCGCGGCCCACCCGGTCGGCTACCGATGTTCCTGCGACCGCATCGGCTGTCCCACCCCCGCCAGGCACCCTCTCTCCTTCGCCTGGCAGACCCAGTCGACGACCGACCGGCCGCAGATCGAGCGCTGGGCGCGCAATCAGCCCGAGGCCAACTTCATCACCGCGACCGGCATGATCCACGACGTGCTCGACGTCCCCCTCGAAGCGGGCGGACGCGCGCTGGAGCGCCTGCTGGAGCGGGGCATCGACGTCGGCCCGGTGGCCGACTCCGGCGGCGACCGGATGCTCTTCTTCACGGCGACCCGGGGCACCCCCGAGGACGAGGACGAGTGGTGGCCCTGCGAGCTGGACTGCCACCCCGAGACCATGGACGAGCACCCGGGCCTGCGCTGGCACTGCCGGGGCAGCTACGTACTCGTCCCCCCGGCCCGGCTCCCCGGTGAGCTGTCCGTACGGTGGCTGCGCGGCCCGGAACACCCGCTGCCGGACCCGCTGACCCTGCTGGAGACCCTCACGGACGCGTGCGCGCGCTACGCGGGCGAGAACGGCGAGCTGGACCCGCACGCGGTGGCCTGGCCGCTGGGCCGCTAAAGGGGTCACCTCCCGGCCTGACCTGCCCAGGCACAACCTTCTGCAGCACGCCCCAGCACCAATCTGCTGTACGACCCCGGGGCCGGACTCCCGCCGCCCCGGGGAGACGGGCTCTCCACGGGCTCTGCGGCCCGCGCGACCTCCACGGCCCGCGCGACCTCTACGAGCCCTTCGCCGACACCACGCCCTGGAGCCGGCCCAGCACCCGCACCGTGGGGGTGGCCGCCGTCGCGCGCGGGACCAGGACCGACTGGCTGGAGATCCACTCCTTCGTCAACGACGTGGTCACCTCGCCCGTCATCAGCGCCTTGACGTCCGCGCTCACCTTCGGACGTACGCCCTTCGCGCCCGTCTGGCGCTCGAAGTAGCGCGTCGCGAAGAAGACCAGCGCCCCGCCGTCCTGTGTCGCCAGCCCCAGCGGGGCGAAGTCGCCCTCGGTCAGTGGCTGGTCGACGTACTGCGTGGCTATCCCGGGCAGCCGCGCGTTCTTCCTGCGCAGCTCCCGCCACTTGTCCGTGTGCGCGCCGCTCGCGAAGAGCGGCGGGGTGCCGTCGGTCAGGTACGTCGCGTAGTCCGCGCTCAGCGCCGCCGGCGGGGCCGCCAGCACCGTGCTGTCCGGTGCCACCGCCTCGCCCCAGCCGTCCGCGTCCTTCTTGAACGCGGGCACACCATGGGCGGGGAGGATGGTCAGATACGGGACCTTCCACCGGTCGTCGGGCCCGTTCCGTACGAAGACCAGGACCCAGCGGGTGTCCTGCGCCCCGCGGTCGTCCTTGTCGCGGTTGCTGTCGGTGTCCGCGACGAACCAGCGCGGCCAGCCCGCCTTCTTCGGGATCGTGAATCTGGCGTCGGCCAGCGCCAGCGGCTGGTGCGCCGGGTTCCCGTTCGGGTTGGTGACCGAACGGGCCTTCAGCCCGGCCTGGTTGATCGCGCCCAGCGCGCCGGAGACCCGGTCCGCGTCGAGCTTCGGATCGTACGCACTGTCCGCCGCGTTGTACGCGTCGGTGAAGTCCTTCAGCGCCTGTTCAGCCTCGGTCGCGTTCGCCGCCGGAACGACCGCCAGCTCCCCGTGCACCGTCATGCATCCGCTCGCCGTCAGCGACAGAACCGTCACCGTCGCGATCCCCGCCGCTACCCGAATCGGCTTTCTCGGCCTGCTCATCGGTCGCCTTCTGCTCCGTGGCCCTCACTGACCGTCCGAACCCTACCGGGGCGAGGAACAGCGCGAGCGTCGGGACCAGATACAGACACCACACGATCGCCTGGAGGACCGTCGGGTCGGGCTGGAAGTTGAAGACGCCCTTGAGGAGCGTGCCGTACCAGCTGTCCGGCGGGATCGTCGAGCTGATGTCGAAGGCCCTGTCCGACAACCCGCCCAGGAAACGCGCCTCCTGGAGGTCGTGCACCCCGTACGCGAGCACCCCCGCCGCGACGACCACCAGCATCCCGCCGGTCCAGGTGAAGAACTTCGACAGGTTGATCCGCAGCGCGCCCCGGTAGAACAGCCAGCCCAGCACCACCGCCGTACCGATGCCCAACAGCACCCCGATCAGCGGCGCGTACGTACCGTCCGAGGAGGCACGCACCGACGCCCAGACGAACAGCGCCGTCTCCAGCCCCTCCCGGCCCACGGCGAGGAAAGCCGTCGCGACCAGCGCGCCCGTCCCCATCCGGAGTGCGCTGTCGAGCTTCCCGTGCAGCTCGCTCCGCAGATGCCGGGCCGTCCGCCGCATCCAGAAGACCATCCAGGTCACCAGCGCCACCGCGACGATCGACAGCGAACCGCCGAGCGCCTCCTGCGCCTCGAACGTCAGCTCCTGAGAGCCGAATTCGAGCCCGAAACCGAAGGCGAGCGCGAGGGTGACGGCGACCCCGATACCGATCCAGATCGGCCGCAGCGCGTCACGCCGCTCCGTCTTCACCAGATACGCGATCAGGATGCAGACGACAAGGCAGGCCTCCAGCCCCTCGCGCAGACCGATCAGATAGTTCCCGAACACGCGGTTCCCTCATTCCTGCTTCTGCGGACTGCTGGCGGACTGTTTCGCCGACCTGCTGCTGCGTGTCGCCTCACGAGAACAGCGCCCGGCCCCACCAGTCGCCCTTGTCCCGGACGCCCGGCGGGATCGCGAAGACCGCTGAACCCACATGCTGGATGTACTCGTTGAGCGCGTCGGAACGCGCCAGCGCCTGCTGTACGGGGATGAAGGCGTCCCGTACATCACGCTGGTACGCCAGGAAGAACAGCCCCGCGTCGAGGCGGCCCAGCCCGTCCGTACCGTCCGTGAAGGAGTAACCGCGCCGCAGCATCCGTACCCCGTGGTGGGAGTCCGGGTGGGCGAGCCGCACATGCGCGGTCGGCAGCATCGCCCTGAGATCGGGCTTGTCGTGCTCGCGCGCCTTGCCGACCGCCGCGCCCTCGCCCTTGTCCCGGCCGAAGATGTCCTCCTGCTCCTGGAGGGAGGTGCGGTCCCAGCTCTCGATACGCATCGAGATCCGGCGGGCCACCAGGTAGGAGCCCCCGGTCAGCCAGTCCGCGCCGTCCTTCCCGCCCACCCAGACGTACCTGTCGAGCGCGTCGGTCTCCGTGACCGCGATGTTGTCGGTGCCGTCCTTGAAACCGAAGAGGTTACGAGGGGTCTGGGCATCCGGCGTGGTCGACGACGTCTTCCCGAAGCCGAGCTGCGACCAGCGCACCGCGACCTTCCCGAAGCCGATCCTGGCCAGATTGCGGATCGCGTGCACCGCGACCTGCGGATCGTCCGCACACGCCTGCACACAGAGATCGCCGCCGCCGCGCGCCGGGTCCAGGTTGTCGCCGGGGAACCTCGGCAGGTCCACCAGCGCGGCCGGACGCCGCGCGGCCAGCCCGAACCGGTCCTCGCCGTTCTTCGTGAACAGCCCCGGGCCGAACCCGATCGTCAGGGTCAGCCGGGACGGCCGCAGCCCGAGCGCCTCGCCCGTGTCGTCGGGCGGCGCCTCCGGCAGTCCGCCGTACGCGCCCTCACCGACCGCATGCCCCGCCGTCATCCGCTCGGCGGCCCGCGTCCACTCCTTGAGCAGCTGGACCAGCTCCGCGCGGTCGTCCGTCGTCACATCGAACGCGGCGAAGTGCAGCCGGTCCTGTACGGGGGTGGCGATCCCCGCCTGATGGACCCCGTGGAACGCGACCCCCGCGCCCGTGTCGGAGGCGGGCGCCGTGGCCTCCTTGTCCCGCAGGACCACCGCCGCGCCCCCGGCCGCGGCGGCGCCGAGCGCGAGCCCGGCACCGCCCCAGCCGAGGAGCGCACGGCGGGAGGGCGGCGCGCCCTCCGCGCCCTCCGCGGGCTTCACCGGGGACGTACCCGCGGATGCCTCCGCAGACGTCTCTTCCGGTTCTGAGCTCTTCTCTGATTTCTCGTCGGACATGGCTACTTGACCACGGCCGCGGCGAGCTTGGAGAGCGGCTCGGCCAGCGCGTTCACACCGTCCGACAGCTCCTTGCGCTGCTCCTTGCCGACCTTCTCGTACGAGGTGAACTCGTAGGAGTCCGCGCCGTCGCGGTACTGGTCGAGCAGCTTGTTCAGCGCGGCGAACTGCTTGTCCAGCTCGGTCACCAGCGCCGGGTCGTTCTTCTTCGCGACGGGCTTGAGCAGCTCGTACGACTCCTGCGCGCCCTCGACGTTCGCCTTGAAGTCCACCAGATCGGTGTGGCTGTAGCGCTCCTCCTCGCCGGTCACCTTCCCGGAGGCGACCTCGTCGAGCAGCTCCTTGGCGCCGTTGGCCATCGAGGTCGGGGTGATCTCCGCCCTGCCGACGCGCTTCTGCCAGTCGAGGAGGTCCTTGTCGAGCGTGTCGGCGAGCACGGTGGCGTCCTTGCCGAGCTTCTTGTCCTGCCAGAGTTCCTTCTCCAGCCGGTGCCAGCCGGTCCACTTCTGGCCGGGCTCCAGACCGTCGGCGCGCACATCGACCTTCGGGTCGATGTCACCGAACGACTCGGCCACCGGCTCGGTCCGCTCCCAGCCGATCCGCGAGGGCGCGTACGCCTTCTTCGCGGCCTCGATGTTCCCCGCGCGCACGGCGTCGGTGAAGACCTTCACCTTCGGCAGCGTCTCGTCCGCCTGCTCCTGCACGTACTTGCGGTACGCGGCGACCGCGGCGTCCATCTCCGGGCTGCGCGTGGCCGTCCTGCCGCCGGTGACGGTGACCTTCTGGCGGATGCCGTCGCCCTTCATCCCGGGCTTGCAGGCGATCTCGTACGTACCGGCCTTGACCTCGGCGGTGACCTTGGCCTTGGTGCCGGGGCCGATGTTCTCGCGCTCGGTGACGATCCGGTCGTCGGGGAAGAGGAGGTAGACCTCGGTGACCTTGGAGCCCTTGTTCTCGATGGCCAGCTCGACATGGCCGGCCGGGAACTCCTTCTTGGAGACCTCGCAGGAGGTGTCCTTCGCGATGACCTGGACGGCGCCGTCGCCGGCCTTGGTGTCGCTCTTCTCGGCGCAGCCCGTGACGACGGTCAGGGCGGCCACCGCGGCGGTGGCGGTGACAACGGAGAGGCGGGCGGGTCGCATACGGGCTCCACGATGGAAGGAGATGGAAGGAATGGACGTGGCCGGAAGGTGGGGGTCGCATTGACCGGAAGCAACAGAACCAGCGCGGCTTAACTTAACCGAGGCTTACCTTAGTAATGTTGTTTCGTCCAGTGATTCAGCTCTCATTGGCGTCTGTGGGCTTATGTCGGATACGGACGGGTCACGGAGGTCCCCGGACTGCGCCATGGGGCGGTCAAAAATGGGTCAAGGGCGTTTCGGGTCGGCGTGCTTTGGATCGAGACCGTCTCGCGATGACCGCGTTTTGGATCAAGTGCGTTTGGGGACCACCACGGGCGCGCCCGTGCGCGGATGCGGGAAGACCTCGACGGGCTGCCGGTAGACCCGGCTGAGCAGCTCGTCGCCGAAGACCTCGGCGGGCGGGCCCTCGGCCGCGATCCGCCCGTCGTGCAGGACGGCGACCCGGTCCGCGTGGGAGCAGGCCGACGAACGAGATGATCCCGGCCACCGCGACCGCCGCCGCCCCGCCCCGAACGCCCCCACCACGTAACGAACCCCCGTCCCCCGGCTGTTTACCCCGAGGGCGCGCGCCGGTGAGGCGGCTCGAAGCGGTGGCGGTCGCCGTGGGGGCCGTGGTCGTGATCCTCGCCGTGGCCGTGGCGACGGCCGGCAGGGGTGAGGCCGTGCCGGGGTCGGGGGAGGCCGCCGGTGGTGTTTGAATGCTCCGGTGACTGACATCGACGTACTCAGTGTCTTCTGCGGGGCCGACGGCCGGCACGGCAATACGCTCGGCGTCGTCCGCGAGGGCCGGCGCCACCCCGACCGGGCGGCCCGGCAGGCCATCGCCGCCCGGCTCGGCTACAGCGAGACCGTGTTCGTCGACGACCCGGACCGGGGCGTGGTCGACATCTACAGCCCGGGGCTGCGGCTCCCCTTCGCCGGGCATCCGCTCGTCGGTACGGCCTGGCTGCTCGACCTGGAGTTCGTGAACCCGCCCGCCGGGGAGGTCTGGGCGCGCCAGGACGGCGAGTTCACCTGGATCACGGCCCGCCCCGAGTGGGCGCCGCCGCGCATCCTCCAGCAGTACGGGTCCGCCGCCGAGGTCGACGCGCTGCCCGCCCCGCCGCCCGGGGAGGGCTGGCTGTACGCCTGGGCCTGGGAGGACGAGGCGGCGGGCCGGGTCAGGGCCCGCGCCTTCCCGCGCCGGGACGACGGCATCGTCGAGGACGAGGCGACCGGCGCGGCGGCCCTGCTCCTCACGGAGCAGCTCGGCCGCGCGCTGAACATCATGCAGGGCCGGGGATCGCAGCTCATCACCGCACCCGGCCCCGACGGGTGGATCGAGATCGGCGGCCGGGTGCGGTTGCTCTCCGCGGATCCGCGATAAGCCGACCCGCGACAAGCCAGCCGCCGACAAGCCGGCCGTCGACAAGCCGATCCGCGACAAGCCGACCCGCGACAAACCGGCCGGACGGTCTACGCGCTCGCCGCGCTTACCGCGCTCACGCGCTCAGCGGGAAACTCGCCCCCAGCTCGCGGAAGACCGCCCCGTTGAAGGCGAACGCGCGCTTGCACTCGTCGATGATCCGCTGCTTCTCCAGGTCGTCCGCCGCGACAGCGTCCAGCAGCTCGCGGTAACCCCGCTTGAACGCGGCCGGGTTGGGGATCTCCTCGAAGACGTAGAACCGCACACCGTCGCCCTTGCGCTCGAAGCCCCAGGTCTTCTCCGCGGTGTCGCGGATGATCTGGCCGCCGGAAAGGTCTCCGAGGTAGCGGGTGTAGTGGTGCGCCACGAAGCCGCCGGGCCAGGTCCGCGCGCACTCCTCGACGCGCGCGGCGTACGCGGCGGTCGCGGGCAGCGGTTCGAGGTCCGCGCGCCAGCCGGCGCCGCGCAGATGGGTCAGGTCGCGTTCCAGCTGGGGGGTGCGCGCCAGCTCGGGCTGTATGAAGGGGCCGGCGACCGGGTCGTTCCGCAGGGCCTCGGAGGCGCCTTCCAGGGCGCGGTAGACGTACCACAGCTGCTCGGTGTAGCGGGTGTACGCCTCCACCCCGAGGCGGCCGCCGAGCATGTCGCTCATGAACGTCGAGGTCTCGGCCGCGGTGTGCTGTTCGTGCGAGGCGACCCGGATGAGCGTGGAGAACGGGGTGGGCGTGGCGGCGGCTGTTGCGTCCAGCGTTGCGTCCAAGGCGGGCCTCCGGAGACCTGAGGGGGAGACGGGAAGCGGGCGAGTGCCGGCCGGTGGTGCTGTACGTGGCGGCACGGGCGGCCCGCCATGACCGATACTCTTACTTAGGCTTACCTAAGTCAACTGCTTCCCGACGTCCTGTCGGTAAAAAACCTACTCCTCGTGTCGCGAGGGGCAACCCGTCGGGACATAAGGGGACGAAGGGATGAAGGGGCCAAGAGATGAAGGGACGGGCGGTGTGTGCGGATACAGGTCAGGGCAGCGTGAGGATTTCCGTGCCCGTCTCCGTCACCACCAGCGTGTGCTCGAACTGCGCGGTGCGCTTGCGGTCCTTCGTCACCACGGTCCAGCCGTCCGCCCACATGTCGTGCTCGTAGGTACCGAGGGTGAGCATCGGCTCGATCGTGAACGTCATCCCCGGCTTGATCACCGTGGTCGCGTGCGGGCTGTCGTAGTGCGGGACGATCAGCCCGGAGTGGAAGGACGTGTTGATCCCGTGCCCGGTGAAGTCCCTGACGACGCCGTACCCGAACCGCTTGGCGTACGACTCGATGACCCGCCCGATGATGTTGATCTGGCGGCCGGGCACCACGGCCTTGATGGCCCGGTTCAGTGACTCGCGGGTCCGCTCGACCAGCAGCTTCGACTCCTCGTCGACATCGCCGCACAGATACGTGGCGTTGTTGTCGCCGTGCACACCGTTGATGTACGCGGTGACGTCCAGGTTGACGATGTCACCGTCCCGGAGCACCGTGGTGTCCGGGATGCCGTGGCAGATGACCTCGTTGACCGAGGTGCACAGGGATTTGGGGAAGCCGCGGTAGCCGAGCGTCGAGGGGTAGGCCCCGTGGTCGCACATGTACTCGTGCGCGACCCGGTCCAGCTCGTCCGTGGTCACCCCCGGTGCGATGTGCTTCGCGGCCTCTTCCATCGCCCGCGCGGCGATACCCCCGGCGATCCGCATCAGCTCGATCGTTTCGGCGGTCTGTACTTCCGGCCCGGTGTACGGGGTGGGGCCGGGCTTCCCGACGTACTCGGGGCGCCGGATCTTTCCGGGGACGGAACGGACGGGAGAGATCTCCCCTGGTACGAGGAGCGACTGACCAGACATGCCGACGAGTCTATCGAGCGGAAGTGGGGCAGCATGGCGAGGGAGAAAGGTGGGGACGATGGCCCTGTTCAAGAAGCGCACGGTGGGTAAGCCCGGTGAGTGGTACTACTGCCTGAAGCACCAGAAGGTCGAGGAGGGCCCCGAGTGTCCCGCCAAGGACCGCTTCGGCCCGTACACCACCCCGCAGGAGGCGGAACGCGCGATGAGCACCGCGCGCGAACGCAACCTGGAGTGGGAGACCGACCCCAAGTGGCACGACCCGAAGCGGAGCGACGGGAGCGACGAGCCGGAGTGACCCCGGCCGGGGACGCCGCCGCCTGAGCGGTCGAGCCATGGCAGCCCGACCGCTCGGGCGCTCAGCCGGCCGCCGCCTCCGCTGCTTCCGCCTCCGCCGCCTCCGCCGCTTTCTGGGCGCGGCGGCGCTGCGCGTCCTCGTCCGTGTCGGCGTCGTACGTCAGCAGCTTCGGCAGTACGGCGGCGAGCAGCCCCACCGCCGCCACGCACGCCAGCCCGCCGCTCCAGATCGCCGGGCGGGTGCCGGTCCAGCCCGCCACCGCGCCCGCGCGGACCTGGCCGAGCTGGGGGCCGCAGCTGTACGACAGCACCTCGATGCCCGCGAGCCTGCCCCGGAACTCCTCCGGGATGGTCTGGTTCCAGAGCGTCATACGGGCCAGCCCGCTGATCTGGTCGCCGCCGCCCGCCACCACCAGACAGAGCAGGACCAGCCAGATATCGGCCGTCAGCCCGGTCGCCGCCATCGCCAGCCCCCACCCGGCCGCGCCCAGCACCACCATCAGCCCGTGCCTGCGGACCCGGGAGGCCCAGCCGCTGGTGAGGCTCACCAGAATCGAGCCGAGCGGGATCGCCCCGTACATCAGCCCCAGTGCCCAGTCCGCGTCGAGGTCCTGCGCCAGGAACGGGAAGATCGCCAGCGGGAAGGCGAAGAACATCGCGGCCAGGTCGATCACGTACGTCCCCAGCAGGACCGGCTTGCTCCACGCGTACCGCGCGCCCTCCACGATCGCGCGCAGCGACGGGCTCCGGGCCTCGTGCGAGGGCGGCGCGGGCGACAGCCGCAGACACAGCAGTACGGAGACGGCGAACCCGGCGACGGTGACGGCGTACGCCGGGGGCATGCCCGCGTACGCCACGACGACGCCCGCCAGCGCCGGGCCCGCGATGGCCCCGAACTGCCAGCGCAGCGCGTTGAGCGCGGCGGCGGCGGTCAGCTGGTCGTGCGGCACGATCCGCGCGATCAGCGAGTCCAGGGCCGGGCGCTGGATGCCCGCCAGCGCGGACACCCCGGCGGCGACCACGTACAGCGGCCAGAGCGCGGGGCCCGGGAGCAGCGCGTTCGCCAGGAGTACGACGGCCAGCACGCCGAGCCCGGCCTCGGACAGGAGGATCAGCCTGCGCCGGTCGACGGCGTCGGCCAGGGCGCCGCCGTACAGCCCGAAGACGATCAGTGGGAGCAGCTCGACGGCGCCCATCGCGCCCACCGCGAGCGGCGAGTCGGTGAGGTGCTTGATCTGGAGGGGCAGCGCGACCATGGCCATGGCGCTGGCGAAGTACGTCACCAGGCCCTGGACCCAGAGCAGCCGGAAGTCCCGGGAGGAGCGGAAGGGGGCGAAGTCCGGGAGGACCGCACGGAGTTTCCCGGGACCTGACGGCTCGATGGATTCTCCCGAAGGGGGTTCGGTACCGGGTGTTTCCGTGCCGGGTGTTTTCGTGCCGGGTGTTTTCATACGGGGTGGTTCGGGCCTGGACGATTCGGGCCCGGGCTTCTCGGGGCAGGGCGATTCCGTACCGGGCGGCTCGGTACCGGGCTCTCCTGCCGCGGGCTTTTCGGCCGGCTTCTCCGGGGCGGGGTTCTCGGTCACGAGACGCCATGCTCTGCGCTCACCGTCACCCGGGCAAGCCAATAAGAACGGTGGTCGACACCGGTCACCAGCGGGCGGGCGGTGGCGCCGTGAGCTGGTCGGCCAGTCGGGAGAGCCGGTCCCGCAGCCGTCGCCGGCCGCGTGGGGACGGCAGGCTGTTCTCCCCGGTCGCCGCGGCCACCAGGTGCTGCACGGTGTCCAGGTCCACCCCCTGCGCCGCGTCCGGTCCGGTGACCGTCAGCGCGTCGTGGGCCAGGGAGCGCATCTCCGCGTCGCCGCCGTCCAGGGACAGCACGGTCGCCCCGGCCCGCCGGGCGTCGTACACCCGCTCCAGCAGCCCGCCGTCCGGCCGTTCCGGGGCCACGACGAGCAGCGTCTCGCCCCGGCCCGCCGCCTCCAGCCTGCCCAGCCCGACGGCCAGATGGGCCGGGTCGCCGGGGCGCACCCGGTGCCGTACCAGCGTCGGATTCAGCTCGGGCTGCCCGGACCACGCGGCCTCGTCGACCAGATGGGCGGCCAGGTGCCAGGGCTCGTACTCCTCGGTCCCGACCAGCAGCAGCCCGCCACCCGCCGGTACGACGGAGGAGCGCAGCGCCCCCGCGAACCGGCGGGTCGCGGCGGGCCAGGCGGTCCCGGCGAGCACTTCACGGAGCAGGGCGACGCGTACGGCATCCATGGGCCCGCATCCTGCCGCAGCATCGGGTGCGGCGTGGCGGCTCGTGACCGCGGTCACCCGAACGGGCGCCCACCGGCACGTATCGTCGGCTCCATGACTTCAACGGACAGTGGCAGTACGCCTCCGACCCCCGCCAAGGCCCCGGCCAGGGACCCCTGGGACCTCCCCGATGTCTCGGGCCTCGTCGTCGGTGTCCTCGGCGGCACCGGCCCGCAGGGACGCGGCCTCGCCTACCGGCTGGCTCTCGCCGGACAGAAAGTGATCATCGGTTCCCGGGCCGCCGAGCGCGCCGAGGAGGCCGCCGCCGAGCTGGGCAACGGCATCGAGGGCGCCGACAACTCCGCCTGCGCGAGCCGCAGTGACGTGGTCATCGTGGCCGTACCGTGGGACGGGCACGCCAAGACCCTGGAGTCCCTCCGGGAGGAGCTGGCGGGCAAGCTCGTCATCGACTGCGTCAACCCGCTCGGCTTCGACAAGAAGGGCGCCTACGCGCTCAAGCCCGAGGAGGGCAGCGCCGCCGAGCAGGCCGCCGCCCTGCTGCCGGACTCGCGGGTGACCGCCGCGTTCCACCACCTGTCGGCGGTGACCCTCCAGGACCCGGCGGTCGAGCGCGTCGACACCGATGTGATGGTCCTCGGCGAGGTGCGCGCGGACACCGACCTCGTCCAGGCGCTGGCGGGCCGGATCCCGGGCATGCGCGGGGTCTTCGCCGGACGGCTGCGGAACGCCCACCAGGTGGAGTCGCTGGTGGCCAACCTGATCTCGGTGAACCGCCGTTACAAGGCGCACGCCGGGCTGCGCGTGACGGACATCTGACGTCCGGTACCTGTGTCTGATGTGGCGGTGGGGGGTACGGGCAAGCGCCCGTACCCCCCACCGCCAACCACCGCACGGCTTGTCACACAGTGAACTTGACCGCTTCGATCCACTTCTGACGGCTCACGTCCCCGCCGAAGATCCAGCGGATGTCACCCTCCGATGTGGAGCACGACATGTTGTACCACCCGTTGTCCTGGAGGCGCGGGGTGACGCAGACACTGCCCTCGCCGACCCCGACCCCGATCCCGGACAGATCCAGTTCCTTGTCGCCGACCGTCCCGATGTAGAGGTCGACGCCGTCGGCGGCGCTCTTCCAGTCCTTCTCCCAGTCCGTCTTGCGGATCAGGCCGTTGGCGCTGACGCCCTTGACCCCGGCCACCGCGATATTGACGCCCTCGACGACCTTGCCCTGGCCCTCCGTGCCGGACACAACGCCGTCGCAGACGGGGTCCTGCCAGCCGAGGTCGCGCAGATAGGTCCGGTAGCAGATGTGCCGGCCGGGCTCGGACGCCTGGAGCTTCTGGACGGCGATGGCCGCGGTGTTCTCGGGTGGCGCGGCCGGCTTCTCCTCCTCGGGCTCGGCGGGGGCCTTCGCGCCGCCGCCGTCACCGCCGCCGCTGTCGCTCTCCTTCTCCTCGACGGGAGGCGCGGGCTCCACTACCGGGGCCTGGGGCTCGGGCGGCGAGACGGTGGGCGGCTGCTCGGTCGGCAGCGGGGGCGCCGGGGCGGGCAGCGCGCTCGCGGCGACCGACTGGGACTGCGGCTGGGCGAGGGTGGCGACCTTCGGTTTGTACGCGAACCAGAGGCCGACGAAGGCGATCGCCAGCGTCAGGAGCACCCCCAGGAAGGTGGCGAGCCAGCGCGGCAGGACGCCCCGCTGCACGTACATGCCCTCCACGTCGAGCCGGGTGGTCCCGGACCGCTGCACGCCCAGCTGGTACGGCCGCTCCTCCTTCGGGCCGAACCAGGTGATCGCCTTCGGCTTGAGCAGCGCGTCCACGAAGACCGCGCGCCCCGGCTCGATCTGCACGTTGGCGGGGTGGATCTCGTACGAGAGCTGGTCGCCGTTGTCGGAGCCGCTGAGCGACACGGTCAGCTTGGTGTTGCCGAGGTTGTCGATGGCGAGCTTGGGCCGCCCCCGGAACCGTCCCTTCACGGTGGGCGGGACCAGCTCCGTCCGTATCTCCGTGAACGGGGTGATCGTCAGATTCCCCTCCGGCACGGTGACCGCCTCGGGATGCTCCGTCGGCACGATCCGCACGCCGTACGGGTTCGGCCCGGCGGTCGCGTCCGGGGTGCGCGGCGGCGCGAAGGTGAGCCGGACGGTCCCGGTCGTGCCGGGGAAGAGCCGGATCGAGGCGGGTTCGACGGTGATGTACGGGGCGATTTCCCCCACCGGGGTGAAGTGGTACTCGTCGACGACGTCACCGGTGTTGCGCAGCCGCAGTCGCACGGTGGTCGTGGAGCCGGGGTCCACGGAGGTCGACGCGGGCTCAAGAGAAGTCCATAGGCTCACGCGCCGACGTTAGTGGGGCATCAGGTCGTCGGTCAGGAAGCCGGGGGGCGCACTGTTCTGCCCGAAGGACCGAAGAATCTGCCCTTCCGCCCTTCCCCGTAAACTTGCGCGAGCCCCAGCCGTCCGGAGCCCGGCCCCGGACCCCCGGACACCCCCGACAGGAGCCGCCGCCCATGCCCCGCCTCGCTCTGTACGCCCTCCTCATGTGTGCCCTCACGGTCGCCGCGGCCGTGGTCTCCTTCGTCCAGGGCAGTCTGCTCGGGATCGTCTGGGTGCTGCTGGCCGGGCTCTCGTCGAACATGGCCTGGTACTACCTCCGCAGGGCGAAGATGGAGCGGGCGGCGCGTTGATCCGTACCACTTTCATCGGCTACTGGCTGATCGGGCCGCAGACGAATTCATTGCGGTCCGTCCAGAAGCTGAACAGATTCCTCCCGCAGTAGCTCTCCAGCTCCGAGACGCCGAGCCCGCGCAGAATCGCGTCGATCGCGTCGAAGAAGGCCCCGTTCACCTCGGGGATGAACAGGATGCCGAAGACGGCCAGCAGCCCGAACGGGGCGAACGGCTCGACCTGACGGCGGAACTTGTACGACAGCCAGGGCTCGACCATGCCGTAGCCGTCCAGCCCCGGGACCGGCAGGGAGTTCAGGATCGCCGCCGTGACCTGGAGCAGCGCGAGGAAGCCCAGCGCGTAACGGAAGGCGAGCGGCACACCGGCCAGGGCGTCGAGCCAGAACGGGGCGGTGCAGACGATCGCGAACAGGACGTTCGTCAGGGGGCCGGCGGCGGAGATCAGGCTGTGCTTCCAGCGACCCTGGATGCGGTGGCGCTCGATGAAGACGGCGCCGCCCGGCAGGCCGATACCGCCCATGATCACGAAGATCACCGGGAGCACGATGCTCAGCAGCGCGTGCGTGTACTTGAGCGGGTTGAGCGTCAGATAGCCCTTCGCCCCGATCGAGATATCGCCGCTGTGCAGGGCGGTGCGGGCGTGCGCGTACTCGTGCAGACAGAGCGAGGTGATCCAGGCCCCCGTCACGAACAGGAAGACCCCGATCCCGGCGTTCGCGGAGAAACCCGTCCACACCGCCCAGCCCGCGACCGCGGTGACGGCGACGATACCCAGGAAGACGGGGGAGATCCGCCGGTCGTGGTTCCGGACGCTGGTGATGGTCATGGCGGGTCTCCCGGGACGGTGCTGCCGGTGGTGGTCGGGCCTGCCCGACCGTACAGAAAGAAGGTGACGGGTCGAGAACGACCGACGAGCCGAAATCGTCTCGACCGTCGTTTCGGCCGTCGCCCCGGCCGTCACCCCGGCCGTCACCCCGGCCGTCACCCCGGCCGTCACCCCGGCCGTCGCCCCGGCTGTCGTTCGATGTCTCGTGGGGGCGAGAGGGCCGAGCGCCATCACGGACAATGGGCACATGCGTTACCGCGTCCTCGGCACCACCCGGGCACTGACCGCGGACGGCACCCCCGTCCCTCTCGGCGGAACGCGGCTGCGCGCGCTGCTGACCGTGCTCGCGCTGCGCCCCGGCCGTACCGTCCCGGTCGGGGCGCTCATCGACGAGGTCTGGGGCGGGGAGCCGCCCGCCGACCCGGTCGGGGCGCTCCAGGCGCTGATCGGGCGGCTGCGCCGGGCGCTCGGGCCCGCCGCCGTGGCGTCGGAGAACGGCGGGTACCGGCTGTGCGCCACCGAGGAGGACATCGACCTGCACCGCTTCGGCGGGCTCGCGGGCGAGGGCGCGCGGGCCCTCGCGGGCGGCGATCCGGACCGGGCGGCGAGCCTGCTCGACGAGGCGCTCGCGCTCTGGACCGGACCCGCGCTGGCCGACCTGCCCGACCGTACGGCCGAGGCGGCCCGCTGGGAGACCCGGCGGCTCGACGCCCGCAGGGCCAGGCTGACCGCCCTGCTCGCGCTCGGCCGGGCCGAGGAGGCCCTGCCCGAACTGGCCGCGCTCTGCGGTGAGTTCCCGTTCGACGAACCGCTCCAGGCGCTCCGTATCCGCGCGCTGCGCGACGCCGCCCGCCCGGCGGAGGCTCTGGCGGCGTACGGAGAGGTACGGCACGCCCTGGCGACGCGGCTCGGCACGGCACCGGGCTCCGAGCTGCGGTCGCTGCACAAGGAACTGCTGCACGCGGACGAGCCCGGCAGCGGGTACGGCGGACCGCCCCGCGTCCCGTCCGCGCCCGCGTCCGCAGGCCGGGCGCGGACGTCCCCCGCGCGGCCCGGGAACCTCCGTGCCCGGCTGACCAGCTTCGTCGGCCGCGAGAGCGATATCGAGGCCATCGGGTACGACCTCGGGAGGGCCGGACTCGTCACCCTGCTGGGGCCCGGCGGGGCCGGGAAGACCCGGCTCTCGCAGGAGGCGGCCGAGCGGATGGACGGGGTGTGGCCGGACGGGGTGTGGCTCGCGGAGCTGGCGCCCGTCAACGACCCGGCGACCGTGGCCGAGGCCGTACTGACCGCGCTCGGCGCGCGCGAGACCGTCCTGCGCGGCGCCGGGGCCGAGGAGCTGCGCGCCACCGACCGGCACGGCGGCGATCCGCTCGCCCGGCTGGCCGAGCACTGCGGCCGTCGCCGCATGCTGCTGCTCCTCGACAACTGCGAGCACGTGATCGGGGCAGCCGCCGCCCTGGCCGACGAACTGCTCTCCCAATGCCCCGAGTTGACGATTCTGGCCACCAGCCGGGAGCCGCTCGGGGTGCCCGGCGAGGTCGTACGCCCCGTGGGGCCGTTGCCGCGCGATCCGGCGGTGCGGCTGTTCGGGGAGCGGGCGCGGGCGGTGCGGCCGGGGTTCGGGCCCGAGGAGGATCCGGAGGCGGTGGCGGAGATCTGCCGGCGGCTGGACGGGCTGCCGCTGGCGATCGAGCTGGCGGCGGCGCGGTTGCGGATGCTGACGCCGCGGCAGATCGCGGACCGGCTGGACGACCGGTTCCGGCTGCTGACGAGCGGGAGCCGGACCGTACTGCCGCGTCAGCAGACCCTGCGGGCGGTCGTCGACTGGTCCTGGGACCTGCTGGACGAGCCGGAACGCGCCGTGCTGCGGCGGCTGTCCGTCTTCGCGGGCGGCTGCGGGCTGACAGCGGCGGAAGTGGTCTGCGCGGACGACCCGGACTCGGCCCGCCCCGTCCCGGACACGGGCACCGGCCCCCGCCCCGTCCCCGTCCCCGTCCCCGGAGAAAGCGCGACCCCCGTCGTCGGGTCCCGCGATGTCGCCGTGCTGCTCGGCTCCCTCATCGACAAGTCCCTGGTCGTCGCCGCCCCCGTACCGGACGGCGGGGACATGCGCTACCGGCTGCTGGAGACCGTCGCCGAGTACACCGCGGAGCGGCTCGACGAGGCGGGGGAGCGGGGCGCGGCCGAGCGGCGCCATCTGGTCCACCACCGGGAGCTGGCCCGCACCACCGATCCGCTGCTGCGCGGGCCGGGCCAGCGCGCCGCGATCGGCCTGCTCCAGCTGGAGTACGAGAACCTGCGCACCGCGCTGCGCCGGGCCGTCGCGGCGGGGGAGGAACAGGAGGCCCTGTGTCTCGTACTCTCCCTGGCCTGGTTCTGGCAGATGCTCGATCTGCGGGCCGACGCACGGCAGTGGGCGGGGGCCGCCTCGGGGCTCGGCCCCGATCCGTTCGCCGGGGCCGCCCGCCAGGCGCCGCCGATCACGGAGCGCTGCACGGACGCGCCGCCGCCGATGGCACCCGGCCTCCTCCAGGAGGCCCGTCGTCAGGTGCGGCTGATCGAGGTGGCCGGCATGGACCACGACATGCAGGGCTGGACGACGCCCGAGCGGCAGACCTGGCTGGCCACGGTGGTCCGGGTCTACCGGCCGGGGTTGCCGCAGACCTGCCGCTTCCCCGGCACCATGTGGGTCATCGCGGTCATGATCACCGGGGAACAGGAGCTGCTGCGGGAGATCGTGGACGGGACCGTCCGGGCCTGCGAGGAGCTCGGCTACGAATGGGAGCTGGCCGGGGCGCTCCAGACCCGGGCCAATGTGCTGGCCAACCGGGGCGAGTCGGTCGACGCGGCGACCCGGGACGCCGATCGCAGTCTGGAGATCTACACCCGGCTCGGTGACGCCTGGGGCGCGGCGGAGGCACTCTCGGCCCGGGGCGAGGCCCGGGAGAAGGCGGGGCATTACGCGCTCGCCGCCGAGGACTACACGGCGGCCATCGGCTACGCGGAGGGGCTCGGCGCCCGCGCCCAGGTCGCTGTGTTGCGGTGCCGGCTGGCGGCGACCATGTGCGAGACGGGGCAGGGCGAGGAGGGTGAGCGGATCCTCCGCGAACTGCTGGAGGAGAGCGGGGAGACGTCCCTCGAAGCGCGGCCCGCCGCCCGGCTCGTCCTCGCGCTGTGGCTGGGCCGCACCGGCCGCCGGGACGAGGCCCGACTCCAGCTGGACCTGCTGCTGGAGGTGTTCCGCTCCGAGACGCTGGCCATCTTCGACGGCTTCGTCCAGGGCGTCCGCGCCTGGCTCGACTGCGAGGACGGCCGGTACGCGGAGGCGCTCGGCGCGGCCCGCCGGGCCCAGGAGCTGTCCCTGTCGGCGCTGTCGCAGATGGTCGCCCCGGAGATGACCGCCTTCCATCTGCTGAACACCGCCTGGGCGCTGGCCGGTCTGGCCGCCGAGAACGCGAAGTCCGAGAACGCGAAGTCCGAGAACGCGAAGTCCGAGAACGCGAAGTCCGAGAACGCGAAGTCCGAGAACAAGGAATCCGAGAAGAAGGAATCCGAGAACGCGAAGTCCGAGCGGATCCGGGACGCCGCCCGGCTCGTCGGCGCGTACGAGGCGCGGCTGCCCACCGCCCACTTCCGCACCGCCGTGGAGCAGACCATCCGGACGAGGACCTGGGAGCTGATCGGGTCCCTCCTCGGCGACGACGCGTTCGCGGCGGGGCGCGCCGAGGGCGCCGGCCTCTCGCTGGAGGAGGCCGCCGCTCTCAGCGCCCCTCGGGCCTCATGACTTCTTGCGGAACTTGGCCACCGCCAGCGGGGCCGTCACCAGGGTGATCCCCGCCGACCAGGCCAGGGTCATCCACACCGAGTGCGCGAGCGGGCCGCCGTTTATCAGCGACCGCGCCGCGTCCGCGAGGTGGGAGAGCGGGTTGTAGTCGGTGAACGCCTGGAGCCAGCCGGGCATCGTCGCCGGCGGGGCGAAGATCGACGAACCGAACTGGAGAGGCATCAGGACGAGCATGGCCACCCCCTGGACGGCCTGTGCCGTCTTCATGGTGAGTCCCAGCAGGATGAAGATCCACATCAGTGACGCGCCGAACAGCGTGGAGAGACCGACCGCGGCGAGCAGGTCGACCACCGAGGTCTTGATCTCCATGCCCAGCAGGAAGCCCATGCCGAGCAGGATGACGGTGGCGACGAGCATCCGGCCGATCTCGACGACGATCTTGGCGATCAGTACGGAGGAACGGGCGATCGGCATCGTACGGAACCGGTCCATGACCCCTTTGCGGAAGTCGTCGTTGATCCCCGTGCCCACGGCCATCGCGACGTTCAGGCCCATCATGGCCATCAGCCCGGGGACCACGTAGTTCACATAGTCGCCGCGGCTCCCGCCGAGGCTCGCGCCCACCGAGCCGCCGAAGACGTACACGAACAGCAGCGTGAAGACGATCGGCGTCAGCAGGACGTCGAACATCGACTCCGGATCGGCCTTGATCTGGAGGGCGTTGCGGCGGACCAGCGCGCCGATGTGGCGGAGGTTGGCGCGCACTCCGATACGGGTGTCGATGTCCGTGCGGACCGGGAGGGCGCGGGCCGTCGTGGGCTCGGCCGGGGGCAGTGCCGTCGTGCTCGTACTCATGCGGCGATGTCCTCACGTGCGGTCGCGGACCCGACGCCGGTCTTCTGGCCGGTGATGGCCAGGAACACCTCGTCCAGGCTGGGCAGATGGGTGCCGATGTGGGCGAGGGAGAAGCCGCGCTCACCGAGCAGGGAGACGACGGCGGTCAGCTGCTGGTCGCTCAGGATCGGGACGTACAACAGGCCCTCGTCGGGGACGGCCTGGGCGCCGGACAGTCCGTCGAGGCCGGTCTCGGCGATGGCCCGTGCCATCGCGGGCAGCTGGGCTGGGTCCGTGGGCCTGATCCGGAGGGTGCGGCCGCCGACCTTCGCCTTCAGCTCGTCCACCCCGCCACCGGCGATGATCCGGCCCCGGTCGATGACCGTCAGCTCGGTCGCCAGCTGTTCGGCCTCTTCCATGTACTGGGTGGTGAGCAGGACGGTGGCCCCCTCGGCGACCATCCGCCGCACCTCGTCCCAGACCTCGTTACGGGTACGGGGATCGAGCCCGGTCGTCGGCTCGTCCAGATACAGCACGGCCGGGCGGCCGATCATCGAGGCGGCCAGATCGAGCCGGCGCCGCATGCCGCCGGAGTACTGCGCGGCGGGCTTGCGCGCGGCCTCGGTGAGCGAGAAGCGCTCCAGCAGCTCGTCGGAGCGGGCGCGGGCGTCCTTGCGGGGCAGGTCGAGCAGCCGCCCGATCATGTACAGGTTCTCCCAGCCGGAGAGCTTCTCGTCGACCGAGGCGTACTGCCCGGTGAGGCCGATGGCGCGGCGCAGCCGCCGGGGCTGGCGCAGCACATCGAACCCGGCGACCACGGCGGTGCCCGCGTCGGGCTGGACGAGGGTGGAGAGGATACGGACGAGGGTGGTCTTGCCCGCGCCGTTGGGCCCGAGGACACCGAGCACGGTGCCCTCGCGGACATCGAGGTCCACGCCGTCCAGGGCCTGGGTGTCGCCGTACCGCTTGACCAGCCCCCGTACCTCGATGGCGTTGCCGGTGCGACCGCCCGTCGGGTTCTTGTCGATTCGCGTCATGCCCACAGTGGACCAGCCACCACCGACAACGCACCGACAATCCACCGACAGACACCGACAGCCTGTGGACAACTCTGTCGGCGCGACTCCGCGCATCTGTCGGCGGCCGCGCGACAGCCCGCCGACGGGGGAAGATCGGCGGGCTGTCGTTCATGCGGCAGTGGTGTGCGGTTCCCGGCGCGCGCCGGGAAGGAGTCGCAGGTCAGAGCTGGTGGGGACCCGTCAGTGGAAGGTGTGCTCCTCCTGCGGGAACGTTCCTCCCACGACCTCGTCGGCGAACGCCTTCGCCGCGTCGCCCAGGGCCGCGCGGAGGTTCGCGTACTGCTTGGTGAAGCGCGGCACCCGGCCCGCGGTCAGCCCGGCCATGTCGGTGTACACGAGCACCTGCGCGTCCGTTTCGACGCCCGCGCCGATGCCGATGGTCGGGATGTGGAGCACCCGGGTGACCTCGGCGGCCAGCTCCGCCGGGACGAGTTCGAGCACGACCGCGAAGGCGCCCGCGTCCTGCACCGCCTTCGCGTCCCTCAGAAGCTGCTGCGCGGCCTCCTCGCCGCGGCCCTGAACCCGGTAGCCGAGGGTGTTGACGGACTGCGGGGTGAGGCCGATGTGCCCCATCACCGGGATGCCGGCGCTCACCAGCAGCTCGATCTGGCCGTGCGAGCGCTCGCCGCCCTCCAGCTTCACCGCGCCGACCCCGGCGTCCTTCACCAGCCGGGTGGCGCTGCGCAGGGCCTGGACGGGCCCTTCCTGGTACGAGCCGAACGGGAGGTCGCCGACGACCAGGGCGCGCTTCGTACCGCGTACGACAGCGGCGGAGAGCATGGTCATCTCGTCCAGCGTGACGGGCACGGTGGTCTCGTACCCCAGATGACAGTTGCCCATCGAGTCACCGACGAGCAGCACCGGGATACCGGCGTCGTCGAAGACGGAGGCGGTCAGCGCGTCGTACGCGGTGAGCATGGGCCACCTCTCGCCGCGCTCCTTGGAGGCGACGAGGTCGTGGACGGAGATACGGCGGGTGCGCGCGCCGCCGTACAGCGCCTTCGGGTTGCCGGTGGCGCCGGCTGGGGAGTGTCCTGCGGGCTGCTGCGCAGCCGCTGCTTGAACAGTCATGGCCATAGGCCCTTTCGTCATCTCGAGGCACCCTGACGGCGTCCCCGGACCTCTTCCATGGTGGCATCCCAAGACGGCCCACGGAAGTAGGGTCGCCCCGGAGCTGCTGGGGAGACACCCCTGAAAGTTGGAAGCACCCCTACGAAGCTCCCGTACGAAGCGCCCGCGAGGCCATGCCGACCCCGCGCGCCGACCCCGCGCGCCGACCCCGCGCGCCGACCCCGCGCGCCGACCCCGCGCGCCGACCCCGCGCGCCGACCCCGCGCGCCGACCCTGCGCGCCGACGCCGCGCGGCCCCCGCGTGAAGACTTTCCCATATAAAAGGTTTTGTATGGGAATAGGTATGCGTCGGTTGGAATAGGTCTACGTCGACGGTCAGGACGATCGCCGCCCCCGCGCCCACCGGGCTCGGAGCCACCCGGAGCCGGCGGACTCCTCGGCGACCGGATGGGACGCAAGAAGGTGTTGCCCTTCGGCGTCACCGTCTTCGCGATCGGCTCGGGGCTCGCCGCGATGTCGGATTCACCCGCCGAACTGATCGGCTACCGCGTCCTGATGGGGTTCGGCGCCGTCTTCGTCCTGCGCGAGAAGCGCGGCAGCCATCCCTGTTGTCCTGCGCGAAGCGCGGCAGCCATCCCTGTTCGTCCTGCGCGAGAAGCGCGGCAGTCATCCTGTTCGTCCTGCGCGAAGCGCGGCAGCCATCCGGCGCTCGACCTCTCGTACTTCAGCGCGCCCGGCTCCGATCCGCTGATCCTGCCGTCGGCCGCCGCCCAGCCGGTGTTCGCGGTCATGCAGGGGCTGCCCCGCGAGGTCGCGCTCCTCCTGCCGGGCCGCGCGCGAACCGCTGGAGGGCGATCTCGCCGGGGGGATCATCGACGCGGTGCTCCGGGGAGTCGGTCCCGCGACCGGCGCGGCATCCGAAACGCCCGGCCCGTGAATCCGATCACACCGGCGCCGTCATACGTGTTCGCCGTCCCGCTGGAAGCGGTTTCCGTCCCGCTCGTTCTGTCACAGCTGCCGGTCATTCGTCCTTGATCGGAACCCGCCGCTACGCGCTCTTCGTCTCCGAGTCGGTACGGCCGTCCCCGGACGGCGGAGAAAGCGGCCGCGTATCCCCTAGGGTCATGGGCGGGCGTGCACGGCAAGGCAGTGAGGGCAGCGGACATGACGCAGGAGTACACGGCGCAGTCGGTGACGGCGGGCGAGGAGCGGCACCGCCCGGAATCACGTGTCAGAGTCCTGTTCGACCGCTGGCGCAGAGACCCCGGAATCTGGCGGCGCGGCATCATCACCGCGGTATTCGCCGTCGCCACAGCGTTTCTGATGATGTTTCACGCACAGATCCCCAACACGATCGGCAACTTGGGCAGTCTCACCGAGACGTTCCTCGCCTGGGTGGGGCTGATGGTGCCGCTGCTGCTGCTCGTGGCTCTCGTACGGAGGTCCGCCACCGCGCTGATCGCCGTGCTGCTGCCCGCGATCGTGTGGCTCAACCAGTTCGGTGGGCTGCTCACCGACAAGTCGACCGGCGGCGGCGACTTCATGGTCGCCACCCACAACGTCAACGCGGACAACCCCGATCCGGAGGGCACGGCGGCCAAGCTGACCGAGTCCGGGGCGGATGTCATCGCGCTGGAGGAGCTGAAGGAGGACGACGTACCGGTGTACGAGAAGGCCCTCGCCGGTACGTACAAGTACCACTCCGTGCAGGGCACGGTCGGGCTGTGGAGCAAGTATCCGCTCAGCGCCACCAGGCCCGTCGACATCAAGCTCGGCTGGGTCCGTGCGATGCGCTCCACCGTGACCACCCCGGAGGGGCCGGTCGCCTTCTACGTGGCCCATCTGCCCTCCGTACGCGTCAAACTGCACGCGGGCTTCACCGCCAACCAGCGCGACAAGAGCGCGGACGCGCTGGGCGAGGCCATCTTCGACGAGAAGCTCGACCGGGTGATACTGCTCGGCGACCTCAACGGCACGGTCAACGACCGGTCCCTGAAGGCCGTCACCTCCCAGATGCGCTCGACCCAGGGCGCGGCCGGGTACGGGTACGGGTTCAGCTGGCCGGCGTCGTTCCCGATGGCCCGGATCGACCAGATCATGGTCAGGGGCGTCGAGCCGACCTCGTCATGGAGCCTGCCGAGGACGGACAGCGACCATCTGCCGATCGCGGCGCGGGTGGACCTTACCCAGTCGTAACATCGCACCCCGTCGCTCCGCCGAGTGATGTGTTCCACGCAATCCGGAGTTCATCTGTTGGAACAAATGATCTGAGACACTTTGTTCCGTGGGGGTACTAACCCCCGAATCCCCTCTTCCGGAACGGAGCACTCCCTCATGCCCCTGGCTCTGCTCGCCCTGGCGGTGAGCGCCTTCGGCATCGGCACCACCGAGTTCGTGATGATGGGTCTGCTGCCCAACGTCGCGGACGACCTGGGCACCTCCGTGCCCACCGCCGGTCATCTCGTCTCGGCCTACGCGATCGGCGTCGTCATCGGCGCCCCGCTGCTGACCGCCTTCGGCTCACGGATCCCGCGCAAGCGGATGCTCCTGCTGCTGATGGGGGTCTTCGTCATCGGCAACCTCGCCTCCGCGCTCGCCCCCGGCTTCGGCTGGCTGCTCGCGGGCCGCTTCCTCGCCGGGCTGCCGCACGGCGCGTTCTTCGGCGTCGGCGCGGTCGTCGCCACCCGGCTGGTACGCGAGGGGCGGCAGGCGCGGGCCGTGGCGACCATGTTCCTCGGCCTGACCGTCGCCAACATCGTCGGCGTCCCCGCCGCCACCCTGCTCGGCCAGCACCTGGGCTGGCGCGCCACCTTCCTCGTCGTCACCGCGATCGGCCTGGTCGCGCTCGCCGCGCTGGGCAGGCTCGTCCCGGAGATGCCCGTCGACGCGCACCAGAGCGTCATGCGCGAGCTGCGGGCGTTGCGCGACCGGCAGGTGGTGCTCGGGCTCGCCACCGCGGTCTTCGGCTTCGCCGGGGTCTTCGCGGTCTACGCGTACCTCGCCTCGATGACCACCGAGGTCATGGGGTTCGGCGAGTCCTCCGTCACCCTCGTCCTCGCCCTCTTCGGCATCGGCATGACCCTCGGCGCGCTCGCCGCGGGACCGCTGACCGACCGGGCGCTGCGGCCCACCCTCTACATCTCGCTCGCCACGCTCGCCGTGGTGCTGTTCGCCTTCCGCTTCACCGCGCACGTCCAGTGGGCGGCGCTGGTGACCGTCGTGATCCTGGGCGCGGTCGGCTTCCTCACGACCACCCCGCTCCAGATGCTCGTCATGCAGAAGGCCAAGCACGCCCCGACCATCGCCTCCGCCTCCAACCACTCGGCCTTCAACCTGGCCAACGCGGGCGGCGCCTGGCTCGGCGGCTGGGCCATCGCGTCCGGCTGGGGCTGGATGTCCCCGACCCTCGTCGGTGCCGTCCTGGCCGTCGTGGGCCTGGCCATCGCGGTCACCGCGGGAGTGCTCGACCGGGGTACGGGGACGTCCCGCCTCGTCGCCTCGGGCAGTGCGAGCACCGAGGCGACGAGGAGCGGGGTCAGCGCCTAACCGGGCCAGCGGTTCGTGATCGGCAGCCGCCGGTCCTTGCCGAAGCCCTTCGCCGAGATCTTGGTGCCCGGCGGGTACTGGCGCCGCTTGTACTCCGCCGTGTCCACCATCCGCAGCGTCCTCGTCACCAGCTCGGCGTCGAAGCCCGCCGCGACGATCGCGTCCTTGCCCTGGTCGCGGTCGACGTACAGCTCCAGGATCCGGTCCAGGACGTCGTAGTCCGGCAGCGAGTCCGCGTCCACCTGGCCGGGGCGCAGCTCGGCGCTGGGCGGCTTGGTGATGGACGCCTCCGGGATCGGCGGGGTCTGGCCGCGCTCCTCGGCGGCGCGGTTGCGCCACTGGGCGAGCCGGAACACCGAGGTCTTGTAGACGTCCTTGATGGGCCCGTACGCGCCGACGGAGTCGCCGTACAGCGTCGAATACCCCACCGCCAGCTCGGACTTGTTGCCCGGCGCGAGCACGATGTGCCCCTCCTGGTTGGAGATCGCCATCAGCATCGTGCCGCGCAGCCGAGCCTGGAGGTTCTCCTCCGCGAGCCCGGACAGCCCGAGCGACTCCATGTACGCGTCGAACATCGGCTCGATCGGGTGCGTACGGAAGTTGAGCCCCGTACGCCGCGCCAGCTCGGCCGCGTCGCCCTTGGAGTGGTCCGAGGAGTACTTCGACGGCATCGACACGCCGTACACGTTCCGCGCGCCCACCGCGTCGCACGCGATGGCCGCGACCAGCGCCGAGTCGATCCCGCCCGACAGTCCTATCAGCACCGACCGGAAGCCGTTCTTGGCGGCGTACGCGCGCAGCCCCACGACCAGCGCCGAGTACACCTCCTCGTCGTCGTCCAGCCGCTCGGCGTAGCCGCCGGTCAGCTCGGCCCCGTACGCCGGGAGCGGTTCCTCGGACAGGACGACCCGGTCGATCCGCAGCCCGTCGTCCACCACACCGGTGGGCGGCTCGGCGGAGGCCGCCGGCAGCTCCAGGTCCAGTACGACACACCCCTCGGCGAACTGCGGGGCGCGCGCGATGACCTCGCCGTCCTTGTCCACGACGATCGAGTCACCGTCGAAGACCAACTCGTCCTGGCCGCCGATCATCGCGAGATACGCCGTCGTGCACCCGGCCTCCTGTGCGCGCTTGCGCACCAGGTCGAGCCGGGTGTCGTCCTTCTCCCGCTCGTACGGCGACGCGTTGACCGAGATCAGCAGCCCGGCCCCGGCCGACCGCGCGGCGGGCACCCGCCCGCCGTCCTGCCACAGGTCCTCACAGATCGCGAGCGCCACATCGACGCCGTGCACCCGCACGACGGGCATGGTGTCGCCCGGCACGAAGTACCGGAACTCGTCGAAGACGCCGTAGTTCGGCAGATGGTGCTTGGCGAAGTTCAGCACGACCGCACCGCGGTGCAGTACCGCAGCCGCGTTGCGCGGGGCGCCGACGGGCTGACCGAACTTCGGCTGCGCCGACTCGGAACGGTCGAGATACCCGACGATCACCGGCAGCTCCCCGAACCCCTCCTCGTCGAGCCGCACCGCGAGCGCGCGCACCGCGGCCCGGGACGCCTCCACGAAGGACGAGCGCAGGGCGAGGTCCTCGACGGGATAGCCGGTCAGCACCATCTCGGGGAACGCGACGAGATGCGCCCCCTGCTCGGCGGAGTGACGGGTCCAGTGCACGATCGCCTCGGCGTTCGCGGCGAGATCGCCGACGGTCGAGTCGATCTGATTCAGAGCGAGACGTAGTTGAGGCACGGGCCCAGTGTAATCGTCTCCCTGACGCGATGGCTCCTCCCGGAGGGGCCCTGGTCCTGAGGCGCGGGTATGGGCGGAGGCGCTCCCGGGGCGTTCGGTCGGGGCCGGTCTCCGTGTGCGGGTTGTCGCCGGGGCCCCTCCGGTGGCACATTCGGGACGGCACGATGTACGGCGCGTGGCGGGTCGCCGGAAGGCGTACCCCGCCTATGCGCCACACATCGCGCTTTGTTGTCCCGAACGCACCCCCTGCGGCGCCCCTCCGCCCCGGTGTTCCGTGACCCACCACCGGAGCGAGGGGGCGGGGGCGCGGGAGGCGATGCGTCCGGACGCCGAAGCGCGATGTGGGGCGCCGTACCCGGGGCCGCCCCACGTCTGACGGGGCACGCGCCGTACATCGTGCCGTCCGGACACACGCCTCCTCCAGGGCCCGGCGCCCGTACCGGCGAATGGCGCCCGCACGGGCACCGAACACCGCTACCGGGCCGCCGCGCCCCTCTCCTTCAGGAGGTCCGCCATCAGCTTCATCTCGGACTCCTGGGCCGCGACCATCCCCTCGGCGAGGGACTTCTCCGCACCGACCGTGCACAGCCGCACGCAGCCCTGTGCCATCGAGACGCCACCCTTGTGGTGGTCGGTCATCAGCTGGAGGTACAGGATCTCCGCCTTCTCGCCGCGGGCCTCGCGGAGCTGCTTCAGCTCGGTCTTGGTGGCCATGCCGGGCATGAGGGAGCCGTCGTGCGCCTCGTAGCCGTGGTCCATGCCCTCCATGGGCACCGACATCATCCAGGCCATCGGCTCCTTCGCGGCCTCGGCCTTCGGCAGCCCCCACAGGTCCAGCCAGCCCAGCAGCATCCCGCGCTGGTTGGCCTGGGTGTTGGCGATGTCGTACGCCAGCCGGCGCACGTCCTCGTCGTCCGTGCTGTCCCGGACGATGAACGACATCTCGACGGCCTGCTGGTGGTGGACGGCCATGTCACGGGCGAAGCC
Organism: Streptomyces sp. NPDC088554; assembly: GCF_044752945.1. Classification (NCBI taxonomy): domain Bacteria; kingdom Bacillati; phylum Actinomycetota; class Actinomycetes; order Kitasatosporales; family Streptomycetaceae; genus Streptomyces; species Streptomyces sp. NPDC088554. The sequence goes on from NZ_JBIVMF010000009.1 coordinate 106,729, forward strand.
CGCGTCCGGGGAGTCGGCCGAGGGGGTACGGGACTGCCCGGAGCCCCCGTCGCGGGAGACGGAGGAGGCCACCGCCGCCGTACCGGCGAAGAGCAGGGCGAGGACGACGGCGGCGATCGAGACCCACTGGGTGCGGGTCATGGCGCGGGTCACGCCGAGCCGTCCAGTCCGCCCGTGCAGGCCGCGCCGGGCTCGGGGGTCTGCGAGCCCTGTACGTACTTCGTGAAGAACTGGTCGACCCGCGCGTCCGACGCGCTGTCCACCGTGACCTGCTTGCCCCACGCGCTCAGCATGATCGCGCCGGCCTGGTTCTTCACCGGGCTCATGAGCGTGTAGGTGGTCTTCCCGACCTTCTTGGCGAGTGCCTCGATGTCGGCCTCGTCGGCCTTGTCGTTGTACGTGACCCAGACCGCGCCGTGCTCCAGGGAGTGGACCGCGTTGGTCTCCGGGATCGGGTCCTTGTAGACGTCCCCGTCGCAGTTCATCCAGACCTGCGAGTGGTCGCCGCCGACCGGCGGTGTCATCGGGTACGTGACGGCCTCGGCGACATGGTTGCGGCCGAGCTTCTTCGCGTCCCAGGACTTCTCGGCCTTGACGGGCGCCGCCGCGAGCGCCTCTTCCTTCTCCTTCTTCTCGGATTCCTTGTTGAGCAGGAAGGCGCCGCCCGCGACCAGGGCGGCGACCACGACGGCGCTGGTCGAGATGGTGAGGACGCGGTTGCGCCGCTCACGGGCCCGCTCGGCGCGGCGCATCTCTTCTATTCGGGCCTTGCGCTCGGCGGACTGGGACTTGGAAGCCATGATGTGTGTCCTTCTGCGATGGCGATGGCAATGACTGCGGAACGTGGTGCGGGTGCGGGCCCGGTTACGTCCGCAGTACTTGAAGGACGTGAAGGTCCGGCGCGCGGGCGGGCGCGGCGGAGCGGGACACCTGGCCGGTGGGGGGCGGCGGGGCGAGGTATGTGGGCTGGACGGCGTCGGCGAGCGGGGCGACCGGCGGCGGTGCGGTGAGCACGGCCGGGTTCAGGTGCGGGAAGAACCCGCAGGCGCCCTTGTCGTACGGGCAGGAGTACCGCGCCTCGGCCGGTTCGGGTTCTGGGGCCGCCACGCTCATGACGGTGGCGGTGGCGGGCTCCTCGTGGTGCGTGCCGTCCGCGCCGGGACCGCCGCCCAGGCAGACGAGGAGCGCGACGAACAGCGTCGCCACGGCGCTCACCAGTGCCGTGGGACGCGTACCGCGTATGTGGCCGCGCCGCGATCCCCCCATGGGCGCAGATCGTAGTGCGTACGGCGGGGGTCGCAGCAGTGAGGAGTCGGTTCCGCGGTCGAATTCGGCCCTCGTATCGCCTGGATCGGCGCCGATAGAGGTACGAAACGGTCATCCGCGCGGTACAAAGAGTCATGCCCGAGCACGCAGCGCCGCCCCCGGGGGACCCGCCCGACGCGAACGCGCCTGATGCCGACCCGCCCGGTATCGACGCGCCCGACGCGAACGCGCCTGATGCCGACCCGCCCGGTACGAACGCGCCCGACGTCGACGCGGTGACCCACGCGGTGCTGGCCGCGTCACGGCTGCTGGTGGCCGTCTCCGTACGTTCCCTCGCCTCCGTGGGGCAGCCGGTCACCCTGCCGCAGCTGCGGCTGCTGGTGGTCCTCGCGACGCACGGCGACGCCAAGCTGGTCGCGGTCGCCGAGCGGCTCGGGGTGAACCCCTCGACCGCCATGCGCATGCTGGACCGGCTGATCGGCGCGGGTCTGGCGACCCGGCGGAGCAACCCGGACAGCCGCCGCGAGACCGCGCTGCGGCTCACCCCGGCCGGTCGCGCCCTGGTCGAACAGGTCACGGCGGCGCGCCACCGGGAGATCTCCGCGATCGTGGAGCGGATGGCCCCCGAGCGGCGATCGGCGCTGGTGAGCGCGTTGACGGCGTTCACGGAGGCAGGTGGGGAGCCCTCCGTCCCGGGGGACGAGGCGGAGCCGTACCCACTCGGCTGGTCGGATACGCACGCGAACCATAACGTGGCTGACAGTCGCCAAAATTGATCTTGAGCGGTACGGATCGCTCTCGCCGGTTCCATGGGCGCCGCACGGACAGGCACTATGGGGTCGGAGTCCGACACGTGCACGATGCGAAGCGTTGGACAGGGGTTCGCAACGCGACTGAAATCGTGTGGTGGGATGCTCGTGTGCCTCAACGTGCCCCTAGGCATGGGAGCAGGTGGCCTGACCAGCAAAGATGGGTAGGACAGCTAATATGGACAAGCAGCAGGAATTCGTGCTCCGTACGCTGGAGGAGCGCGATGTGCGCTTCGTGCGCCTCTGGTTCACCGACGTGCTCGGCTTCCTGAAGTCGGTCGCCGTCGCCCCCGCGGAGCTGGAGCAGGCCTTCGACGAGGGCATCGGCTTCGACGGCTCGGCGATCGAGGGCTTCGCCCGGGTGTACGAGTCCGACATGATCGCCAAGCCCGACCCGGGCACCTTCCAGATCCTGCCCTGGCGCGCGGAGGCCCCCGGCACCGCCCGCATGTTCTGCGACATCCTGATGCCGGACGGCTCGCCGTCCTTCGCGGACCCGCGCTATGTCCTCAAGCGGATGCTCGCCAAGACCTCGGATCTGGGCTTCACCTTCTACACCCACCCCGAGATCGAGTTCTTCCTGCTGAAGAACAAGCCCGTCGACGGCACCCCGCCCACCCCCGCCGACAGCTCGGGCTACTTCGACCACACCCCGCAGAACGTGGGGATGGACTTCCGCCGCCAGGCGATCACGATGCTCGAATCCATGGGCATCTCGGTCGAGTTCAGCCACCACGAGGGCGCCCCCGGCCAGCAGGAGATCGATCTGCGGTACGCGGACGCGCTGTCCACCGCCGACAACATCATGACGTTCCGGCTGATCATGAAGCAGGTCGCGCTGGAGCAGGGCGTACAGGCGACGTTCATGCCGAAGCCGTTCTCGGAGTACCCCGGCTCGGGCATGCACACCCACCTCTCCCTCTTCGAGGGGGACCGCAACGCGTTCTACGAGTCCGGTGCCGAGTACCAGCTGTCGAAGGTGGGGCGCTCCTTCATCGCGGGGCTGCTCAAGCACGCGGCGGAGATCTCGGCCATCACCAACCAGTGGGTCAACTCGTACAAGCGCATCTGGGGCGGCTCCACCCGCATCGCGGGCTCGGGCGGCGAGGCCCCCTCGTACATCTGCTGGGGCCACAACAACCGCTCCGCGCTGATCCGCGTTCCGATGTACAAGCCCGGCAAGACCGGCTCCGCGCGCGTCGAGGTCCGCTCCATCGACTCGGGCGCCAACCCCTACCTGGCCTACGCGGTGCTGCTCGCCGCGGGCCTCAAGGGCATCGAGGAGGGGTACGAACTCCCGCCCGGCGCCGACGACGACGTCTGGGCGCTCTCCGACGCGGAACGCCGCGCGATGGGCATCGAGCCGCTCCCGCAGAACCTCGGCGAGGCGATCGCGCTGATGGAGCGCAGCGAGCTGGTCGCGGAGACGCTCGGCGAGCACGTCTTCGACTTCTTCCTGCGCAACAAGAAGCAGGAGTGGGAGGAGTACCGCTCCGAGGTCACGGCCTTCGAGCTGAAGAAGAACCTGCCGGTGCTGTAGCCGGTACGACGCCGTTGCCGGTACGCCGGTACGCCGGACGGTGGCCGGTGGCCGGGCCGACGGGGGTGAACCCGTCGGCCCGGTCGTGCGTGCGGGTGGCCCGCGGCGTCGGCGATACCCCCGTAACCCCCGTAGCCGCCGCTGCCGCCGGCACCGGGGGCCATCCTGGGGCAGCGCAGGACCTCTCCGCCAGACCTTTTCCGCCGGTACGCGGCGGTGCGTTGTCAGTGGGTGCGGATAAGGTCGGATCCGTGGCTTGACGGTCCGTGGACGGGAGACGGCGAATATGGCACTGCCGGGGCGCAGAAGCAGTACGTTCACCCGCCTGCTGCGGCACGGCTTCACGGATCCCTCCGCCGCCGAGCGGCTGCTCGATCTTCCCGAGATGGGTCCCGTGCGGTCCGATCCGATGCTGCTGGACGCGCTCGGGGGGACCGCCGACCCCGATCTCGCGCTGCGCGGGCTCGTCCGGCTGGCGGAGGCGCAGCTGCCCGACGAGCGGCGGATCATGCTGGACACCGTCGTCACGGCCAAGCCCCTGCGGGACCGGCTGCTGGGGGTGCTCGGCGCGTCCGAGGCGCTCGGCGACCATCTGGCCAGGCATCCGGAGGACTGGCAGGTCCTGGTCACTTATGAGCTGGCGGACCTGCACCCCGGGGTGGCGGAGTTCGAGCGGGGCCTCACGGAGGCGAAGGACCCGGTGTCGCTGCGGATCGCCTACCGCCGCTGTCTGCTCGCCATAGCGGCCAGGGACGTCTGCGGTACGACGGATGTCGCCGAGGCCGCCGCCGAGCTGGCCGACCTCGCCACCGCGACCCTGCGCGCCGCCCTCGCCATCGCCAGGGCCGCCGCGCCCGAGGACGCCGCCGCGTGCCGGCTCGCGGTCATCGCGATGGGCAAGTGCGGCGGCCACGAGCTGAACTATGTCTCCGATGTGGATGTGATCTTCGTCGGGGAGCCGCCCGAGGCAGCGGGGGAGGGCGCAGACGAGGGCCGGGCGATCCAGGCGGCGACCCGGCTGGCCTCGCATCTGATGCGGATCTGCTCCGAGTCGACCATCGAGGGCACCATCTGGCCGGTCGACGCCAATCTGCGCCCCGAGGGGCGCAACGGGCCGCTGGTGCGGACCCTGAGCAGCCATCTCGCGTACTACCAGCGCTGGGCCAAGACCTGGGAGTTCCAGGCGCTGCTCAAGGCCCGCGCGGTGGCCGGGGACCCGGCGCTCGGCGCGCAGTACATCGAGGCGGTGTCGCCGCTGGTGTGGCAGGCCGCCGAGCGCGAGCACTTCGTGCCGGACGTGCAGAAGATGCGCCGCCGGGTCGTCGACAACATCCCGCCCGGACAGGTGGACCGCGAGCTGAAGCTGGGCCCCGGCGGGCTGCGGGACGTCGAATTCGCCGTACAGCTGCTCCAGTTGGTGCACGGACGCAGCGACGCCTCGTTGCGCGGCGGGTCGACGCTCGGGGCGCTGGCCGCGCTGGCGGCGGGCGGTTACGTGGGGCGGGCGGACGCGGCGCAGCTCGACGAGGCGTACCGCTTCCTGCGCGCCATGGAGCACCGCATCCAGCTCTACCGGCTGCGCCGGACCCATCTGGTTCCGGAGGGCGAGGCGGATCTGCGTAGGCTCGGCCGCTCGCTCGGGCTGCGCGGCGAGCCGGTCGTCGAGCTGAACCGGGCGTGGAAGCGGCACGCGGCGGTGGTGCGCAGACTGCACGAGAAGATCTTCTACCGGCCGCTGCTCGACGCGGTCGCGCAGCTCGCGCCCGGCGAGATCCGGCTCTCCCCGAAGGCGGCGCGCCAGCGGCTGGAGGCGCTCGGCTACGGGGACCCGGCGGCGGCCCTGCGCCATCTGGAGGCGCTGTCGTCCGGGGTGTCCCGCAAGGCGGCGATCCAGCGGACGCTGCTGCCGGTGCTGCTGGGCTGGTTCGCCGACTCGGCCGATCCGGACGCCGGGCTGCTGGGCTTCCGCAAGGTCTCGGACGCGCTCGGCAAGACGCCCTGGTATCTGCGGCTGCTGCGGGACGAGGGCGCCGCCGCGGAGAATCTCGCGCGCGTGCTGTCGGCCGGGCGGCTCGCCCCCGATCTGCTGCTGCGGGCCCCCGAGGCAGTGGCGATCCTCGGCGATCCGAACGGGCTGACCCCGCGCGGCCGGGACCATCTGGAGCAGGAGGTCCTCGCGGCGGTCGGGCGCGCCGACACGGCGGAGGTGGCGGTCGCGGCGGCGCGCGGGGTGCGCAGACGGGAGCTGTTCCGTACGACGGCCGCGGACATCATCGGTTCGTACGGTACGGAGGAGAGCCCCGCCGAGAAGGACCCCGGCGCCCTGGTCGACCGGGTGGGCGACGCGCTCACGGACCTCAACGCGGCGACGCTCGCGGGCGCCCTGCGGGCCGTGGTGCGCACCCAGTGGGGCGACACGCTGCCGACCCGGTTCGCGGTCATCGGCATGGGCCGCTTCGGCGGGCACGAGATGGGGTACGGCTCGGACGCGGATGTGCTGTTCGTGCACGAGCCGCGCGAGGGCGTCGACGAGCAGGAGGCGGCGCGCGCCGCGACCACCGTGGTCACCGAGATGCGGCGGCTGCTCCAAGTGCCCTCGTCCGAGCCGCCGTTGATGATCGACGCGGATCTGCGCCCGGAGGGCAAGAGCGGCCCGATGGTGCGTACGCTCGCCTCCTACGCGGCGTACTACCGGCGCTGGTCGCTCGGCTGGGAGAGCCAGGCGCTGCTGCGGGCGGAGCCGATGGCGGGCGACGCGGAGCTGGGCCGGCGCTTCATCGAGCTGATCGATCCGCTGCGGTATCCGGTGGACGGTCTCGGCGAGGACGGCGCCCGGGAGATCCGCCGGCTCAAGGCGCGGATGGAGACGGAGCGGCTGCCGCGCGGCGCCGATCCGACGCTCCACACCAAGCTGGGCCGGGGCGGGCTCTCGGACGTCGAGTGGACGGTCCAGCTCCTCCAGATGCGGCACGGCAGGTCGGTGCCCGGCCTGCGGACCACCCGCACCCGCGTGGCCCTCGCCGCCGCCCGTGAGGCGGGCCTCCTCAGCGAGGAGGACGCGACGGTCCTGGACGACGCCTGGGTCCTGGCCACCCGGGTCCGTAACGGCGCGATGCTGGTACGGGGCCGCCCCGGCGACACCTTCCCGTCGGACCGCCGCGAGCTGGGCGCGATGGGCCGCTACCTGGGGTACGCGCCGGGTCCCGTGCGTGGCCGGCCGGCCACGGCGGCGTACAGCGGCGACATGCTCGACGACTACCGCCGGACGACCCGCCGGGCCCGGGTGGTGGTGGACCGGCTGTTCTACGGGGCCGAGTGAGCGGTCAGGCCGCTTCCCGGGTCTCTTTCCGGGAGGAGGCGGGCTCGGTGGGTTCCGAGGGCTCGCGCGGCTTCTCCCGGTCCGTGGCCACGCGGCGCGGCAGGCGGTACGGCAGCGTGCCGTACCAGAGGCAGGAGACCGCGTAGCCGAACGCCAGGCAGATCATGCCGCCCACCGCGTCCAGCCAGAAGTGGTTGGCGGTGGCGACGATCACGACCAGGGTGGCCGTCGGATAGAGCAGGCCGAGGATCTTCGCCCAGGGGGCTCCGGCGAGCGCGAAGATGGTCAGTCCGCACCACAGCGACCAGCCGATATGCATCGAGGGCATGGCCGCGTACTGGTTCGACATGTGTTTGAGGTTGCCCGAGGCCATCGATCCCCAGGTCCCGTGGTGCGCGACCGTGTCGATGAAGTGCTGCCCGTTCATCAGCCGTGGCGGTGCCAGTGGATACAGGTAGTAACCGAGCAGGGCGACCAGCGTGGTGGCGAAGAGCACCAGCCGGGTCGCGGCGTAACGGCCGGGATGGCGGCGGAAGAGCCAGATCAGCACCCCGATGGTGACGATGAAATGCAGTGTCGCGTAGTAGTAGTTCATGGCCACGATCAGCCACGTCACCGAATTCACCGCGTGGTTGACGGACTGCTCCACCGCGATGCCGAGGGTCTGTTCCGTGCGCCAGATCCAGTCCGCGTTGCGCAGGGCCTGGGCGCGCTGCTCGGGGACCGCGTTGCGGATGAGTGAGTATGTCCAGTAACTCACCGCGATCAGCAGGATTTCGAACCGGATGCGCGGGCGACGGGGCGACCGGAGGCGTTGGAGCCTCGTACGGCCGTCGGTCGCCCTCCATGCCGACACGTCGGCGAGGCGTGACGGGGTGGCCGTCCGGACTTCCTGTGCGTTCACGGTGGATTCACCCATGTCGGGAAAGTCTGCCAGATTCACGCCCCTGACCGATCATCCCCCGGACTGGTTCCGATCGCACGCGCTACTACTTGGGAACGAGTCAGGAAAGAGTACGGGATCCGGGTATTCCCCGAGGACCGGGGGCGGGTACGGAGGCGGTCGATCCGCGCACCACCAGCTCGGGCATGAAGACGAACTCGCTGTGCGGCGCGGGCGTACCGCCGATCTCCTCCAGGAGGGTACGGACCGCGGCCTGGCCCATCGACGGCACCGGCTTGCGGACCGTCGTCAGCGGGGGATCGGTGAACGCTATGAGCGGAGAGTCGTCGAAGCCGACCACCGACAGCTCGCGCGGTACGTCGAGACCGAGCCGGCGCGCGGCCCTGACGGCGCCCAGCGCCATCATGTCGCTGGCGCACACCACCGCCGTACAGCCGCGCTCGATCAGCGCGGAGGCCGCGGCCTGGCCGCCCTCCAGGGTGAACAGCGACTGCTGGATCAGCCCGTCCGTCTCCTCGTCGGAGAGGCCCAGCAGCTCCTGGACCGTGGCGCGGAAGCCCTCGATCTTGCGGAGTACGGGGACGAACCGCTTGGGGCCGACCGCCAGCCCGATCCGCTGGTGGCCGAGCGAGACGAGATGGGTCACCGCGAGCCGCATCGCCGCGCGGTCGTCGGGGGAGATGAACGGCGCCTGCACCTTCGGCGAGAAGCCGTCGACGAGGACGAACGGGACGCCCTGGGTGCGGAGTTTCTCGTACCGCCGCATGTCGGCGGAGGTGTCGGCGTGCAGTCCTGAGACGAAGATGATCCCGGAGACATCGCGCTCGACGAGCATCTCCGTCAGCTCGTCCTCGGTCGATCCGCCGGGGGTCTGGGTCGCCAGTACGGGCGTGTAGCCCTGCCGGGTCAGGGCCTGGCCGATGACCTGGGCCAGGGCGGGGAAGATCGGATTCTCCAGCTCCGGGGTGATCAGGCCGACCAGTCCGGCGCTGCGGCGGCGCAGGCGTACGGGGCGTTCGTATCCGAGGACATCGAGCGCGGCGAGTACGGACTCACGGGTGGTCGCCGCAACCCCGGGTTTGCCGTTCAGAACGCGGCTGACCGTCGCTTCGCTGACCCCCGCCTGAGTTGCGATATCGGCAAGCCGTGCGGTCATGTCAGTGGACTGTACCGGGCCTCTGTCGGATTGCCCACCGCACAACCGGGCGGCCTCTGATCGCAAGCTTCTGCAAGTTCTTGCGAAACCTTCCTGCTGGTTGCTTGCTCGGGCTGTCGCCGCGCCGGGCCCGGCTGTCCCGTGGTGACCGCTCGAACAGGCTGGCGTCGAGGCTCCGGCCCGCAACCGCCAGGACACATGCTGGTAACGATCGCCGCTTCTTGCAGAAATCTTCCGCAAAGTCTTTCGGCGTTCTTGCATCGCTGTTACTTTCCAGTCCAACCCGGCGCCGCGACGGAGCGGTACGGCAGTTGAAGGAGTTCGGATGCGACGTGGCATAACGGCCACCGCCCTGGCCGCGACCCTGGCCCTCGCGGCGACCGCCTGCGGCAGCGACGGCGGCGCGGGCGGCGACAGTTCGGGCGGCTCGGGAGGCGAGCTGTCGGGGACCGTCACCTGGTGGGACACCTCGACCGTCGGCAGCGAGGACAAGGTCTTCGAGAAGCTGGCGGAGGGCTTTACGAAGAAGCACCCCAAGGTCAAGGTCGAGTACGTCAACGTGCCCTTCGGCGACGCCCAGAACAAGTTCAAGAACGCCGCCCAGGCAGGCTCCGGCGCCCCCGACGTGATCCGCTCCGAGGTCGCCTGGACACCCGAGTTCGCCGATCTCGGCTATCTCGCGCCCCTGGACGGCACCCCGGCGCTCAAGGACGGCGGCGACTTCCTCCCGCAGGCCGCCGCCTCCACGAAGTACCACGACAAGACCTACGCGGTACCGCAGGTCATCGACTCCATGGGCATCTTCTACAACAAGAAGATCCTCAAGGAGGCGGGCGTCGAGGTACCCGGGACCGTCGACGAGCTGAAGGCCGTATCGAAGAAGATCAAGGAGAAGACCGGCAGGACCGGTCTGTATCTGCGCGGCGACGACGCCTACTGGTTCCTGCCGTTCCTGTACGGCGAGGGCGGCAATCTGGTCGACGCCACGTCGAAGAAGGTCACCGTCGACGACGCGGCCGGGGTGAGGGCCATGACCGTCGTCAAGGACCTCGTGGACTCCGGAGCCGCCAAGACGGACGCCACCGACGGCTGGGAGAACATGCAGGCGGCGTTCAAGGACGGCAGGGTCGCGATGATGATCAACGGCCCGTGGGCGGTCGCCGACACCTACGGCGGCGCGCAGTTCAAGGACCGGGCCAACCTCGGCGTCGCCCCCGTGCCCGCCGGATCCGCCGGGCAGGGCGCCCCGCAGGGCGGCCACAACCTCGCCGTCTACGCCGGGTCGAAGAACCTCGCCGCGTCCTACGCGTTCACCGCGTACATGACGTCCGCCGAGAGCCAGGCCCGGGTCACCGAGGAACTCGGCCTGCTCCCCACCCGTACCTCCGTCTACGCCCGACCGGACGTCGCGAAGAACGAGATCGTCGACTTCTTCAAGCCGGTCGTCGACAAGGCCGTCGAGCGCCCCTGGATCCCCGAGACCGGCAGCCTGTTCGCGCCGCTGGTCGTCGAGTACACCAAGGTCCTCACCGGCCAGACCACCCCGGAGAAGGGCGCCAGGGCCACCGGGGACTCGTACCGCAAGCTGCTCAAGGGCTGGAAGTAACACTGATGGCTGTCCACACCAGCCCGTCGGCGGCGCCGGCCGCGGACGGCGCGTCCGACCGCGACCGGGCCCCCGGCTCCGGCAGGAAGACCGGCACCCGCCGGACCCCCGGCGCGCTCCGACGGGGCGTCTCGACCCACTGGTACGCCTGGACCATGGTCGCCCCGGTGGTCCTCGTCCTCGGCGTGATCATCGGATACCCGCTGCTGCGCGGCGTCTATCTGTCACTCACCGACGCCAACGAACGCAACGTCGAACGCAACATCGGCGTCAACCATCTGCCCGCCACCTACGAGTTCGTCGGCCTCGACAACTACGCCGACGTGCTGACGGGCGGCCAGTTCCTCACCACCCTCGGCTGGACACTGGTGTGGACGGTCTCCTGCGTCGGCATCACCTTCGGGCTCGGCCTGGCGCTCGCGAACATCCTCAACCGGCGCATCGCGGGCCGCTCCGTCTACCGGATGCTGCTGATCCTGCCCTGGGCCGTACCGGGCTTCGTCTCCGTCTTCGCCTGGCGCTTCCTCTACAACGAGGACCGGGGCTTCCTCAACAAGGTGCTGACGGGCGGCGGCATCGACGCGGTGCCCTGGCTCAACGACCCCACCTGGGCGAAGTTCTCGGTCATCGCCGTCAACGTCTGGCTCGGCGTGCCCTTCATGATGGTCGCGCTGCTCGGCGGACTCCAGTCCATCCCCGGCGAGATGTACGAGGCCGCCGAGATGGACGGCGCGAGCGCCTGGCAGCGGTTCCGCCACATCACCATGCCGGGGCTGCGCCCGGTCAGCACCACGGTGATCCTGCTCTCCACCATCTGGACCTTCAACATGTTCCCGGTGATCTTCCTGCTGACCCGGGGCGGACCCGGCGAGGCGACCCAGATCCTGGTCACCCAGGCGTACAAGTTCTCCTTCGAGATCAGCCCGCGCGACTACGCGCAGTCCTCCACCTGGGGCGTGCTGATCCTCGTCCTCCTGATGCTCTTCGCCGTGGTCTACCGGCGCGTCCTCCGCAAGCAGGGAGATACCTGGTGACCTCCACCGTGACCAACTCGCCGCGCCGAGGGCGCCGTTCACCGCTCGCCTCCGCCGCTCTGCACACCACCCTGGTCGTGACGTCCGTGATCGCCGTGTTCCCGGTGCTGTGGGTCTTCCTGACCTCGCTCAAGCCCGCGAGCCAGGCCACCACCACGGACTTCTTCGAGGACACCACCTTCGAGAACTACGCCGGCCTGCTGCGCGACACCCCGTTCCTCACCTGGTTCGGCAACTCACTGCTCATCGCGGGCCTCACCACGGTCCTCGGTGTGTTCGTGGCCGCCACCACCGGCTACGCGGTCAGCCGCTTCCGCTTCCCCGGCAAGCGCGGACTGATGTGGACCCTGCTGATCACCCAGATGTTCCCGGTCGCCGTCCTCATCGTGCCGATCTACAACATCATGGTGAGCGTCGGACTGCTCAACAACCCGGCCGGACTGGTGATCACCTACCTCACCATCGCCGTGCCGTTCTGCGCCTGGATGATGAAGGGCTTCTTCGACAGCGTCCCCTGGGAGATCGACGAGTCCGGCATGGTCGACGGACTGACCCCCTTCGGCACCTTCTTCCGGCTGGTCCTGCCGCTCGCCAGGCCGGGGCTCGCGGTCACCGCGTTCTACTCCTTCATCACCGCCTGGGGCGAAGTGGCCTACGCCTCGGCCTTCATGGTCGGCGACGAGAACCTCACACTCGCCGGCGGCCTCCAGAAGTTCGTCAACCAGTACGGCGCCCAGTGGGGCCCGATGACCGCCGCGTCCGTACTGATCGTGATCCCCGCCGCGCTCGTCTTCCTCTTCGCGCAGCGGCACCTCGTCACCGGCATGTCGGCCGGTGCCGTCAAGGGCTGACCAGCCCTGTCCGTACCCGTACACCCGATTCCGTACGACGACGGCGGCGACCGGAGCCCACCGGATCCGGCGCCGCTCCCCACCCCCAGACACTCAGGGACGACATGACCCAGCACCTCGCTGCCCCTCCCACCGGCACGTCCGACGATGCCCCGGGCCACCGCCGCGGCTGGTGGCAGGACGCGGTGATCTACCAGGTCTATCCACGCAGCTTCGCCGACGGCGACGGCGACGGAATGGGCGATCTCGAGGGGGTACGCCGCCGGCTTCCGCACCTCCGGGCGCTGGGTGTCGACGCCGTGTGGCTCAGCCCCTTCTACGCCTCGCCGCAGGCCGACGCGGGCTACGACGTGGCCGACTACCGTGCCATCGACCCGATGTTCGGCACCCTGCACGACGCCGACGCGCTGATCCGCGACGCCCACGGGCTGGGCCTGCGGATCATCGTCGACCTCGTGCCCAACCACTCGTCCAGCGAACACGACTGGTTCAAGCGCGCCCTGCGCGAGGGCCCCGGATCCGCGCTGCGCGAGCGCTACCACTTCCGGCCCGGAAAGGGCGTGGACGGCGAACTCCCGCCCAACGACTGGGAGTCCATCTTCGGCGGCCCCGCCTGGACCAGGACCACCGACCCCGACGGCACCCCCGGCGACTGGTATCTGCACCTCTTCGCGCCCGAACAGCCCGACTTCAACTGGGAACACCCCGCCGTCGCAGACGAGTTCCGCTCCATCCTGCGCTTCTGGCTGGACATGGGCGTCGACGGCTTCCGCGTCGATGTCGCCCACGGCCTCGTCAAGGCCGAGGGACTGCCCGACATCGGCGGCGCCGGACAGCTCCGGCTGCTCGACAGCAGCGATGGCGGCACCCCCTTCTTCGACCAGGACGGTGTGCACGAGATCTACCGGCAGTGGCGCGTCATCCTCGACGAGTACCCCGGCGACCGGATCGCCGTCGCCGAGGCATGGACCCCCACCGTCGAGCGCACCGCCAACTACGTACGCCCCGACGAACTGCACCAGGCATTCAACTTCCAGTACCTGACCACCTCGTGGGAGGCCGAGGCGCTGCGCGAGGTCATCGACGTGTCGCTCGCCGCGATGCGCCCCGTCGGAGCCCCCGCCACCTGGGTGCTCTCCAACCACGATGTGACCCGGCACGCCACCCGCTTCGCCGGCCCGCCCGGCGGCCCCACCCAGACCAGGGAGCCCGGCGACCGTACGCTCGGGCTGCGCCGGGCCCGCGCGGCGACCCTGCTGATGCTGGCCCTGCCCGGCTCCGCCTATCTCTACCAGGGCGAGGAACTGGGCCTGCCCGATGTCACCGACCTCCCCGACGAGGTCAGGCAGGACCCGTCGTTCTTCCGCGCGGACGGCCAGGACGGCTTCCGCGACGGCTGCCGGGTGCCCATCCCCTGGACGCGCGAGGGGAGTTCGTACGGCTTCGGCGACGGCGGCAGCTGGCTGCCGCAGCCCGACTGCTGGGGCGCCCTCTCCGTCGAGGCGCAGACCGGCGACCCCGGCTCCACACTGGAGCTGTACCGGTCGGCGCTGACCGTACGCCGGGAACACCCCGGCCTGGGCGCGGGCACCGCCGTCCAGTGGCGGGACGCGCCGCGCGGTGTGCTGGTCTTCGCCCGCCCCGGCTTCGTCTGCACGGTCAACACCACGGACACGGCGGTACGGTTCGAGGTGCCCGGCACACTGCTGCTGGCCAGCGCCCCCGTACCCACCGAGGACGGCCACACCGAGCTGGGCCCCGACACCACGGCGTGGTGGACGGTGTGACCGGTCCCCTGCCACAGGGCACACCCCGGCTCGCGGACCGAGCGGGCCGGGCGGCGGTCGGCGAAGCGGCCGTCGGCCGTGTCCTGAACGGCAGGCCGGGTGTCGCGGACCCCACCCGCGGACGGGTACTCGCGGCGCTCGACATCCTGGGCGGGGAGCGCCCGGGACGGCTGCGGCAGCGCGGCGCGGGACTGATCGGGCTGGTGACCCCCGAACTCACCAACCCGGTCTTCCCCGCCTTCGCCCAGGCCGTCGAGCAGGTCCTGGCCGGGCACGGCCGCACCCCCGTTCCCCGCACCCAGCTGCCGGGCGGCGCGACCGAGGACGAGCTGGTCGAGCAGCTCGTGGAGCGCGACGTCAGCGGCATCGTGTGCCTGTCCGGGCTGCACGCCGACACCTCCGCCGGCCCGAGGCACTACGCCCAACTCACCGCGCGCGGCGTGCCGTTCGTCCGCATCAACGGCTACAACGAGCGCGTCGGCGCGCCCTTCGTCTCCGCCGGCGACCACGCGGCGGTACGGATGGCGGTGGCCCACCTCGCCGAGCCGGGCCACCGCCGGGCAGGGCCGGCGACCGGACCGCGGCGCTATGTCCCTCCCGGCGCAAGCGCGAGGGCTTCCTCGACGCGGCCGTCGGTGTGCTGGGGCTGTCGTGGCGGGAGGCCGAGGAGCTGGTGTGTTCCACGCTGTACGGGGTCGAGGGCGGCCAGGTCGCGGCGGGCGTGCTGCTGGGGCGCGGCCGCACCGGCGTCGCCCGCGGCAGCGACCTGATGGCGCTCGGTGTGGTGCGGGCGGCCCGGGAACGCGGCCTCGGGGTGCCGCGTGACCTCTCCGTCGTCGGGTTCGACGACTCGCGGCTGATCGCCTTCACCGACCCGCCGCTCACCACGGTCCGCCAGCCGGTCCGGGCGATGGCGGTGGCGGCGGTGGCCGCGCTGCTGGAGGAGATCGGCGGCAGCCCCGTACAGCGCACCGAGTACGTCTTCCAGCCCGAGCTGGTGGTACGCGGCTCCACCGCCGGAGCGCGCGAACACCGGCCCCGCACACCAGAGCCCACACCGCACCACTGATCACCGATCGATGTATCGCCCCTTCCCCACCAGCGCTGTTGGAGGAAAAATGGTTCGCAGATCCCTGGCCGCCGC
Source organism: Streptomyces sp. NPDC088554 (assembly GCF_044752945.1). Lineage (NCBI taxonomy): Bacteria > Bacillati > Actinomycetota > Actinomycetes > Kitasatosporales > Streptomycetaceae > Streptomyces > Streptomyces sp. NPDC088554. Next base: position 122,145 of record NZ_JBIVMF010000009.1, read on the forward strand.
ACTCGCGCTCACGGCGGGTGCCGCACTCGCCCTGACGGTGCCCGCCGGGACCGCGCAGGCGGCGCCGCCCGGCGGCAAGGAGGTCACCGCGGTACTGTTCGAGTGGAAGTTCGACTCCATAGCCAAGGCGTGTACGGACACCCTCGGGCCGGCCGGTTACGGCTATGTGCAGGTCTCACCGCCCCAGGAGCACATCCAGGGCGGCCAGTGGTGGACCTCGTACCAGCCCGTCAGCTACCGGATCGCCGGGCGCCTCGGGGACCGTGCCGCCTTCTCGGACATGATCCGTACGTGTCACGGAGCAGGCGTCAAGGTCATCGCCGACGCCGTCATCAACCACATGGCGGCCGGGGACGGCACCGGCACCGGCGGCTCCTCGTACACCAAGTACGACTACCCCGGGATCTACTCCGGTTCGGACCTGGACGACTGCCGGTCCACGATCAGCGACTACACCGACCGCGCCGACGTCCAGAACTGTGAACTGGTCGGTCTCGCCGACCTGGACACCGGTGAGGAGTACGTACGCGGCCGGATCGCCGCGTATCTGAACGACCTGGCCTCGCTCGGTGTCGACGGCTTCCGGATCGACGCGGCCAAGCACATGCCCGCCGCCGACCTCGCCGACATCAAGAGCAGGCTGAGCGATCCGGGCGTCTACTGGAAGCAGGAGGCCATCCACGGCGCGGGCGAGGCCGTCTCGCCGTCCGAGTACCTCGGCAGCGGAGACGTCCAGGAGTTCCGGTACGCCCGTGACCTCGAGCGGGTCTTCAACAACGAGAACCTCGCCAACCTGAAGAACTTCGGCGAGAGCTGGGGCTACATGGAGTCGGGCAGGTCCGCCGTCTTCGTCGACAACCACGACACCGAGCGCGGCGGTGACACCCTCAGCTACAAGGACGGCGCCACCTACACCCTCGCCAATGTCTTCATGCTGGCCTGGCCGTACGGCTCGCCCGATGTGCACTCCGGGTACGAGTTCACCGACCGGGACGCGGGCCCGCCCAACGGCGGTACGATCAGCGCCTGTTACAGCGACGGCTGGAAGTGTCAGCACGCCTGGCGCGAGGTCGCGTCCATGGTCGGCTTCCGCAACGCGACCCGTGGCCAGCCGGTCACCAACTGGTGGGACAACGGTGGCGACCGGATCGCCTTCGGCCGGGGTACGGCGGGCTACACGGCCATCAACCACGAGGGCTCCCCGCTCACCCGCACCTTCCAGACCTCGCTGGCGAGCGGCGCCTACTGCGATGTGCAGAGCGGTACCACGGTGACGGTCAACGGATCCGGCCGGTTCACCGCCACCCTCGGCGCCCACACCGCCCTCGCCCTGCACACGGGCGCCCGCACCTGCGCGGGCGGCGGTGGCGGCACCGATCCGCAGCCGGGCACCTCCGGTGCGTCCTTCGGTGTCAACGCGACCACCGCGACCGGCCAGAACATCTATGTCACCGGTAACCAGTCCGCGCTGAGCAACTGGAACACCGGCAGCGCGCTGAAGCTGGACCCGGCCGCCTACCCGGTGTGGAAGCTCGACGTGGAGCTGCCCGCCGGAACGTCCTTCGCGTACAAGTACCTCCGCAAGGACGCGGCGGGCACCGTGACATGGGAGAGCGGTGCCAACCGTACGGCCACGGTGCCGGCCTCCGGCAAGGTCGTCCTGAACGACAGCTGGCGCGACTGACCCTCCCGCATGCGGGCCGCCCGGCGATCACACCGTCTCCCCCGACAGGGGCCGGTGCCGCCGGGCGGCTGTCTTTCCCCCGCTCTCCGTGAGCCCCGTACATCTCGGCACGCCCTGCCGACACCCCGTCCGGTGATTGATTGACAGGTTTAACTGACAAAATAGAGGCAACTCTTGGTCGTTTATGACCGTTCTTACTCGGGGTGTCGGTCCTGGGCCATGACTGGTCCACACTGTCCCCGTGGTGGGGAACATTCCCGAAGAGACGACCAGCTTCGTGGGGCGCAGGGCCGAACTGGCCCTCCTGGAACGCGCGCTCGAAGATCACCGGCTGATCACGCTGACCGGCAGCGGAGGAGTGGGCAAGAGCCGGCTCGCGCTGCGCGCGGCCGAGCACGCGGGCGGCCGCACCGGGGACCGCGCGCCCGAATGGGTGGGCGGACCGGGCGGCGCGCCCGGCCACGCCGCCGAGCAGACGGGCGTCAGGAGCGGCAGCGGCGCGTACCCCGACGGGGTCTGGTGGGCGGACCTGGCGCCGCTCTACGACGACCGCACCCTGCTCATCACCGTCTCGGACGCCGTCGGACTCTCCGACCACTCCCTGCGTACGCCCATCGAGGCGCTCTGCGAATGGCTGGCGGACCGCAGGATGCTGCTCGTCCTCGACTCGTGCGAGCGCGTGGTGGACGCCTGCCGCCATCTGGTCGGCGAACTGCTCACCGCGGCCCCGGGGCTCACCGTCCTCACCACCAGCAGACAGCCCCTCGACGCCAGGGGCGAGCACCGCATCGACGTACCGCCGCTGCCGCTGGAGGGCGACGAGGAGATCCTCCAGCTCTTCCGCGACCGGGCGGCCACCGCCGCGCCCCGGCTCCGCCTGGACGACCCGGGCACGGCCGCCGCCGCCGTACAGATCTGCCGCGACCTCGAAGGCATCCCGCTCGCCGTCGAACTCGCCTGCGCCCGGCTCGACGAGAACTCCGTCGAGTACGTCGCCGAACTGCTGACCTCCCGGATCACCTCCCGGCTCGACACACTGACCCAGCACACCGGCTGGCCCCAGCGCCACCGCGCCCTGCGCACCGCCATCGGCTGGAGCCACGAGCTGTGCGCCCCGCTGGAACGGCTGCTGTGGGCCAGACTCGCCGTCTTCCGGGGCGACATCGACGCCGAGGACGCGCGGGAGGTCTGCGCGGGCGGCCCCCTCACCGCCGACGGCGTCACCCTGGCGCTGGCCGGACTCGTCTGCAAATCCGTGCTGCGCAAGACCGGCGACCGCTACCGGATGCTCGACACCATCCGGGAGTACGGCGCCATGTGGCTCGGCGAACTCGGCGAGGAGAAGCTGGTCGCCGACCGGCACGCCGCCCACTTCACCGAGGTGTGCCGACAGGCGCACGCGGGCTGGACGGGACCCCGGCAGGTCGCCTGGTACCGCAGGATCACCGACACCCACCCCGACCTGTGCGCCGCGCTCAACCACCTGCTCGCCCACGACCCGGAGACCGCCGTCGAGATGGTGGGCCGCGTCGCGTTCTTCTGGAGCTGCTGTGGCCATCTCCACGAGGCCAGGCTCTATCTGGAACGCGCCCTCGCCGGACACCGGACCCGAAGCCCGCACCGCACCCGCGCCCTCTGGGCCCTCGGCATCACCACCATGCTCCAGGGCGACCACGAGGGCGCCTACCGGCTCGGGGAGCGCTGCACCACGGCCGCCTGGCGGGACAAGGACCCCGAATCCATGCTCTCCGCGGCCTATCTCCTCAGCCTCACCTGTCTGATGATGGGCCGCGCCCAGGCCGGCTTCACCGTCTCCGACCGAGCCCTGCGCTCCCGGCCCGCCGACTTCTTCGACTCCCCGTCCCAGCTGCGCTGCCGACTGGTACGGATCTTCTCCCTCACCGCCCTCGGCCGGCTCGACGAATCCCGCGAGGAGGCCATGGAGCTGCGCCGGGCCTGTCTGGACCGGGGCGAGTGCTGGACCCGCGCCTACGCCGACTACCAGCTCGCGCTGATCCACCTACTCCAGGGCAAGCCGTACGAGGCGGAGGCACACGCCCGCTCGATGGTCAGCGGCAAGGAGGAGCTGGGCGACAGCTTCGGCATCGCGCTCGGCCTCGACCTGCTGGCGGCGGCGGTCGCCGCGCAGGGCGACGGCGAACGGGCCGCGCACGCGTACGGCACCAGCCAGGCATTCTGGCGCATGGTGGGCCACCCCCAGCGCGGCACCCCGGAGCTGGCCGCCGTCCGTGAGGAGTGTGAACGCCGGGCCCGCGAGGCGGCGGGGAACCCGGAGTACGAGGAGGCGTTCCACCGGGGGCTGGTCGACGACGGCGGGAGCGGCCTGGCCCGCGCCCTGCGCGGACACTTCCCCGAGCGGTGAACGCGTCGACGGGCCGGGCGGGTTGGGACAGAACCGGTTCCCTGTGACCGTGTGAACGCCGCCCTGCGGGACATCCGGTAGGTATGACGTCCACCGACGCGACATCGGATGACACCACACCGGACACGTCACCGGCCGGCACACCGGCCCGACCCTTCGGCCCGCCACCGCGCGCCCACCGGCCCGGCCGGTGGACCAGGATCCCCCTCGTCCTCCAACCCGGCCGACGAACGCGCCGTCCAGCGGCTCGCCGCCCGGCACATCGGCGAGGCCGCCGAGGAGAGCGAACTGATCACACGCGCCGAGAAGAACACCACCGCCATGCTCCGGGGCCTGCTCGGCTCCCTGGGCTTCACCCGGGTCGAGGTGGTCTACGCCTGACGCGGCGGGTGATCGCGCTGGACCGGAACGCCCGCGCCCAGCAGGGCGAGCCGGCCGAGCAGATCCCCGAACGCGCCGTCGGCCGGCTCGTCCGCGATGATCCGCAGCAGGATCGCGGCCATCTCCTCGTCGTACGCCGCGCTCACCGCCGCCAGCGCGGCGAAGTCGTGCACCAGCTGCAACTCCAGCTCACCGCGCGGGATTTCGCGCCCGTCCAGCCAGAGCAGCGCCGTAGTCTCGGCCAGCGACACCCAGGAGCGCACGACCAGCGCGAGGCGCGCGGGAGCGGCCTCGTCCCGGATCCCGAGGTGGGCGAGTATCTGCTCGTACGCGGCCTGCCGTACGTCGTCGATCATCGCGTCGGCCGTCGAGGAACCGGCGGCCGGGCCCCCGCGCATCAGCGCGAAGAACCCCGTCCCGTGCTCGTCCACGAAGTCGAAGAACCGCTCCATGACCCGCAGCAGCCGCGCCCCGAGCGGCCCCTCGTGGGGCTCCTGGAAGCGGGCGGCCAGCTCGTCGGCGGCCCGCCGCAGCGCCGCCTCGTACAGGCTCTGCTTGCCGGGGAAGTAGTGGTAGACGAGCGGGCGGGAGATGCCGGCGGCGGCCGCGATGTCGTCGATCGAGACATCGTCGGGGGAACGGTGGCCGAACAGCTCCAGGGCCACCCCGATCAGCTGCTGTCTCCGCTCCTCGACGCCCATCCTGCGGCGTACCCCGGTCGTCATGCGAACAGCCTAACGGGGCCGTTCCGCTTCCCGGCGGGGCCGTTCCGCTTCTTCCTTTTCTTGACCTTGTTCAGGCACACGACGGCGTGTGGAGGGGGGACGATGGTGTCATGCGTACGGAACGATCCCTAGTGGTAATTGCAGCCCTGAGCATGGCCCTCATCACGGGCTGTGGCGCGAACGAGGAAAAGGCCCCCGAGGTGCCGAAGACGGCGACCGGGAGCCTTGAGAAGATCGCGAAGCAGGCGAAGTGCGATGCGCATGTCAGCATCGAAGCGGAAGACCTCCGGCAGGGCAACTGCACGACGGACGAAGGCAAATGGGTCCTGGCGACCTTCGCCACCGACCGCGGTCTGCGCGAGTGGATCAACGAGGCCAAGGACTACGGCGGTTCGTATCTCGTCGGCCGGAAGTGGGTCGCGGTCGGCGACGAGAAGCTCATACAGACGCTGCGCGGCCGCCTCGGCGGGACCGTGGAGACCGGTACGTCCCACCACTCCTCGGGGGAGGGCTCCTCGGAGGGAAGCTCCTCGGGAGGCAGTGGCGATATGGGGAAGGACGGGGGTCACTCGGGTCACGACATGGGCTGACCGCGCAGCGTGGGTGGGGGAGAGGGGCTCCCACCCACGCGAGGCGGGTGGGAGTTGGGGGCCCCTCTGTTGTGCTGTGTCGCTGTTGTGCTGTGCTGTTACGCGATTCCGCTACGGGACCCGGTTACGAGTGTGTTCCCGTGACGGGGCGGAGCGTCAGGCGTTGTTGTTGCACTTACGGCCCTCGTTGATGCAGCTGACCAGGCCGTTCATCAGGTTCTCGTCGAAGACGTTGATGAAGTCACCGTGGTCGGTGACCGGCTTGTGCAGCTGCTCCGGGAAGGAGTCCACCGCGAAGCCCGGGCCCGGGGGCACGTTGTAGACGACGCGCTGCTGGAGCTGCGGAATGGCCTGGAAGCCGTTGGCGCAGTTGCCCTGAGCGTCGGCGAACGCCACGTGCGTACGGTGGTTGGCGCTGTCGATGTTCTGACCGTCCCAGCAGCTCTGGAACTTGAAGGTACGGACGACCTGGCTGCCCTGCGGGCAGATCGGGTACTTGTCCTTCAGCTGACGGTTCTCGAACCCGGTGCAGCTCCACGACGCGTTGGCGTTGGCGTTGCCGTTGACGAACGCCTTGGCGTCACCCGTGATGATGCGCAGCAGTCGCGGCATGGCCGTGACCTTCGACTTCGGGTTGCCCACGAAGGTGTTGGTCACCTGGGTCGGCGTCTGGATCTTGCCGACGTTGCCCTCGATGCCACCGCCGGGCTTGTTGGCGTCGGCCTCGGCCCCAGCGTTCTGGAGGCGGAGGACCGGCCAGAAGTACGAGGACTTGTCGCCCTGGTTCTGGCAGCTGGTCTGACCGGCGGCGAGGCTCTCGTCAGTGGCGAAGGCGTCGTTGTTCTGGTTGCCGATGTAGTCGTGGAAGTGGTGCGCGCCATTGCTCACACCGGCGGCCACGATCACATTGTCCGGGTTGAAGATCCCGTTTTCATTGACACCGCAGTCGCTGCTGAAGCTGCCCCTCGAGCCGTTACGGCCGTTGCGGACCTTCTGGACGTTGGGCTGGACGGTCGTGATGTCGACGAAGTCGGAGGCATCGGGGCCGTTACCGCCCTGAACGCCGCCCTGACCGCCACCCTGGCCACCATTCTGACCCTGGTTCTGGCCGCCGTTCTGACCGTTGCCGTTGTTGTTGCCGTTGCCCTGGCCGCCGTTGTTGCCCTGGTTCTGGCCGCCATTGTTGTTCTGACCGTTGCCCTGGCCATTGCCCTGGCCCTGGCCCTGGCCCTGACCGTTGCCCTGGCCCTGGCCGCCGTTGTTGCCCTGGCCCGCGGTGGGGCTGTTGTCGGCCTTCAGGGTGCAGGCGGCCAAGGACTCCAGGCCCTGCGGACGGGCGCCGGTCCGGCCGACCGCGATGGCGATCCGGTCGATCGTGGCGACCCGCTTGTCCTTCAGCGGGTTGATGATCGCGTTGTTGGCGAACCCGGCGTCACGCTCGATCGCGGACTTCGAGTCGGCGAACCGCTTGTACGCCTCCGTGATCTGGTTGTCCAGCAGGGCGAGGTTACGGTCGACCTCGGGGCGCGCCGCCTCCGGGACGTTGGCCAACTGCGCAGCGTTGGCCACATCCGGGCAGCTGATCGTCGACAGTGACTGCACGACGGCCTTGGTCTGCGGCGAGTTCTTCGCCTCACCCGCAGACGCGTAGACGTTCGCAGCCACCAACCCGCCCCCGCCCAGGAGCAAGGCAGCCCCGGCGGCGATCGCCCGGTTTGCCGTTGTGGAGCGTTTTCTCGATGTACGTGCCATGGAACTAACTCCTCAAGCTTCGTTGCCGGTTACAGGAAAATCGCGGCAGGGGGAGAAGCGAAGCGCTCCGTCCCATACGGGGTTGGCCCATGGGGTGTTCAGTGCCTTCGAGAATTCATAGAAATCTACATCCGCAAACCGGTCGTATACGCCCCAAGCGGCCTGTGTCGACGCGCTGTTCGCGGTCGGGCCGTCGGGTCGTCGGGCGGTCCGGGAGTCGCTCGGGCGGTCCGGGAGTCGCTCGGGGTCTCTCGGGGTGGTCGGGGATCGCTCGGGGGCCGATGGAGAGGCGCCGCCTCCGCGGCCGGCCGCCCCGCCGACTCCGTACCGTTCGGAATGCCGGATGCCGGATGCCGGATGCCGGATGCCGGATGCCGGATGCGGGATGCGGGATGCCGGATGCCGAATGCCGGATGCCGAATGCCGTCGGAGCGTCGGAAGCCTCATGGCGGGGAACGCGCCCCGCCCGCTCCGTACCGCCCGGAAGGTCGGCGGGGGCCGGAATCCGCTGCCGGGGGAGTGTCGGAGGGAGGCCCGGGAGAACTCCCGGGTGCCGGGGAGCTGCCGTACACCCGTCCGGGATGGCAGCATGTGCAGAACCATGACAGACGCCCGGTCACCCATACGCGCCCTGCGCGCTGCCGTCTTTGCGGCGATATGTGTGACTTTGGCCGCGCTCGGGCACGCGTTCACGACCCGGGGGACCACCGGGCCTCTCGCCTTCGTCCCCACCGGGCACGAGATCCCGCCCGGGGCGCTGTGGACGGCGTTCGCGGTCACCGCGGGCGCCGCCTGGCTGGTGTGCGGACGCCGCAGGGGCGCCCGCTCCATCGGCGCGGGAGTGCTCGCCGCCCAGGGCGGGCTGCATCTGCTCTTCTCCGGTGCGCTGCCCCTGCCGTACGGACTGTCGTCGCCCATGGCCCCGCACGCGGGCATGGACATGGACCCGGCGCCCATGGACGCCGCAGAGGCGATGGGTGGCACGGCGGACCCCGCCGCGCTGGCCGCCGCCCTCGACCTCTCGGCCGGGATGGTCGCCGCCCACCTCGTCGTCGCCGCCGTCTGCGCGCTCTGGCTGGCCCGGGGCGAAGCGGCGCTCTTCCGGCTCGCGCACGCGGCGCTGGCCCTGGCCTTCGCCCCGCTCCGGTTGCTCCTGGCCACAGCCCGGCCGCCCGCCGCGCCCCGGCTGATCCGGGCCGCCCCCGGCGCCCGCGCGGCCCACCGCTGCCACGGCGTCGTCCTCGCGCACGCCCTGCTCCGCCGCGGGCCGCCCGCGCTCCGTGTCCCTCGCGCCACAGCCCCGGGAGCCGCCGCCACGACCGTCTGAACCGGCCGCAGGCCCTGGGGCCCTCTCCCCATGCCGAACGCCGAACCGAGGACAGCCATGGCCATTGACGACCCCCTGCAGGGGACCGGCGGAGATTCCACAGCGGACGCCGCCGAAACCACGGGCAGCGAATCCGGCAGCGCGCCGGCGGGCAGCGAATCCGGCGGCGCGCCCGCGCCCGCCCCCTCCCTCGGGAGCGCCCTGCGCCCCCTCCTCCTGCGGCTCCACTTCTACGCCGGGCTGCTGATAGCCCCGCTCCTGCTGGTGGCCGCCGCCAGCGGGTTTCTCTACGCCCTCTCGTACCAGGCGGAGAACGTCCTCTACCGCCACGAGCTGCGCGCCCCCGTCGGCGACCGGGTGCTCCCGCTCTCCGACCAGCTCGGGGCGGCCCGCGAGGCCCACCCCGAGTCCACCATCACCTCCGTACGCCTCCCCGACGAGGAAGGCGCCACCACCCGCGTCCTGATGAGCGCCCCCGGCCTGGGCGAGTCCAAGTCCCTGGCCGTCTTCGTCGACCCGTACACGGCGGAGGTACGGGGCGACCTGGTCAGCTACGGAAGCTCGGGCGCGCTGCCGCTGCGCACCTGGCTCTCCGAGTTCCACCGCAATCTCCAGCTGGGCGAGCCCGGCCGTATCTACAGCGAGCTCGCCGCCAGCTGGCTCTGGGTGGTCGCCCTCGGCGGGCTGCTGCTCTGGACCGGGCGCAGGCGCGCTTCCCGGCGCGCGCTGTTCGTGCCCGAGCGGGGTGCCACCGGCCGCCGCCGGACGCTCTCCCTGCACGGCTCCCTGGGGCTGTGGGCGGTCACCGGGCTCGTCCTGCTCTCCGCGACCGGTCTGACCTGGTCGAAGTACGCGGGCGAGAACATCACCTCCATCAAGGACCAGCTCGGCAGCGCGACCCCCACGGTGTCCGCCGCACTGGAACCCGGCACCGACACCGGTGGATCCGGCGGCCACGAGGAGCACACCGGCGGTTCCGGCGGGCATGACATGAACCACATGGAGGGCATGAAGGGCATGGACGTCGGCGTCGACCTGGCCGTGGTCGCCGCCCGGCAGGCCGGTCTCGACGGGCCGATCGCGGTGACCCTCCCGACCGAGGGCAGCGGCTATGTCATCGCGCAGACCGACAAGCAGTTCCCGGTACGTCTCGACGCGGTCGCCGTCGACCCCGCCACCGGCAAGGTCATCGACGAACTGCGCTTCGCCGACCACCCCGTGCTCGCCCAGCTCACCCGGATCGGCATCGACGCCCACTCCGGGCTCTTCCTCGGGCTCTTCAACCAGCTCGCGCTCGCGCTGCTCGCCCTCTCCCTGATCCTGCTCATCGTCTGGGGCTACCGGATGTGGTGGCTGCGCCGTCCCACCAAGGAGCGGCGGATGAGCGCGGGCCGGCCGATGCCGCGCGGCGCCTGGCGGAAGGTGCCGCTGCCCTGGCTGCTGCCGCTGGCGGCGGTCACGGCGCTGGTCGGCTGGTTCCTGCCGCTGCTGGGCATCAGCCTGCTGGCGTTCCTGCTCCTGGACGGGGCGCTGGGGCTGCTGGCGCGGGTGAAGGCCGCGCGCGCCTGACCCCCGCATCCATGCGCATATCCGCACAACACGGTCCCGCGCCGCGGCTGTTGACAGCCGGGGCGCGGGACCGTGGGTCAACCGGGCTGCTCAGGGGGTGTACTTGTACCCGACCCGCCGCACGGTCTGGATCGTCTGGCGGTGCTGCTTCCCCAACTTCCGGCGCAGTCGCGCCACATGGACGTCGACGGTCCGGCCGTCGCCCACATGTCCGTAGCCCCAGACCGTGGTCACCAGCTGGTCGCGGGTGTGCACCCGGTGTGGATGGGCCACCAGATGGGCGAGCAGCTCGAATTCGAGGTACGTGAGATCCAGCTGCCGCCCGTCCACGACGGCGGTCCGCTGGACATTGTCGACCAACACCGCGCCACCGCCCGTCTCCTGACGGTCCGTCGGATCGGGGTGGGGATTCTGGTGCGGATTCGAGTTCGGGTCCGGACTCTGATACGGCGTGGACGCGGCCAGCACAGCGGCGTGCTGGTCGGCCGGTACGAGCACCAAGTAGCCGACCATCGGCGGCTGTCCCGGCAGAGAGGGCAGGGTGTGCTGGGGCGCGGGCAGCCACGTCGCGCCCGGCCAGGGGAAGTCGACGACCTGTCCGATGGCGAAACCGGCCGGGCCGGCGGCCGGAGCCGTCTCGTCACGGTCGACGGCACGGAGCCGGTGACGGCCGGGGGAGGGGGAGGCGCCGGCGGTGGGTGCGGAGAGGGAAAGGGAGTTCGCCATGGGGGGTCAGCTCTTTCGCGCGAAGGAGTCGTCGAGAGTCGTCGAGTCGGCAGAACGGGACGGACGTACTTCTGCGCGGCGGCCGAAGGCCTGAAGAAGGCTTTAGAGGGCCGACGCGTTCCTCGCGCGGCAACACACCCGGTCGAAGTCGTGATGCTGCCGGGACGGCCAGAACGGCTCCAGGTCGCTGGGACCTGTCGCGGTGTGCTGGAAGCTGGCCATGGACTCATTGAAGCAGATGGGGCGGTGATGTAGTACGGCTCTTTCACCAGTCGATACGAATGGCCGGTACGGACCCCCGTACGCGGAGGGGGCCGACCGTACGCGAAGGGTTCTGTACGCGGAGCCGTACGCGGAAGGCCGTACGCGAAAGAGGGCGACCGCTGTGACGCGGGCGCCCTCTGCGCGTACCCCTGCCGGCCGGACCGGTGTCCGGCCAGGCTCTGCCCTGTGGATCCGAGCGGATCAGACCTGTCCGGCCTTCTCCAGCGCCGTGCAGCAGGTGTCGACGATGAGCCGTGTCACCACGTACGGGTCGACGTTGGCGTTCGGGCGGCGGTCCTCGATGTAGCCCTTGCCGTCCTGCTCGACCTGCCACGGGATACGGACCGAGGCGCCGCGGTTCGAGACGCCGTAGCTGTACTCGTTCCAGGGGGCGGTCTCGTGCAGCCCGGTCAGCCGGTCGTCGATGCCCGCGCCGTAGTTCTTGACGTGGTCGAGCGGCTTCGAGCCCTCGCCCAGCGACTCGCAGGCGGTGATGATCGCGTCGTACCCCTCGCGCATCGCCTTGGTCGAGAAGTTGGTGTGCGCGCCCGCGCCGTTCCAGTCGCCCTTCACCGGCTTCGGGTCCAGCGTCGCGGAGACGCCGAAGTCCTCGGCGGTGCGGTAGAGCAGCCAGCGGGCGATCCACAGCTGGTCGGCGACGACCAGCGGGGAGAGCGGGCCGACCTGGAACTCCCACTGGCCCGGCATGACCTCGGCGTTGATGCCGGAGATGCCGAGACCGGCCTTGAGGCAGTTGTCGAGGTGCGCCTCGACGACATCACGGCCGAAGATCTCGTCCGCGCCGACACCGCAGTAGTAGCCGCCCTGCGCGGCCGGGAAGCCGCCCTCGGGGAAGCCGAGCGGACGGGCGCCCTTGAAGAAGGTGTACTCCTGCTCGATGCCGAAGATCGGCTCCTGCGCCGTGAACCTCTCCGCCACCTCGGTCAGCAGCGCACGGGTGTTGGACTCGTGCGGCGTCAGGTCGATGTTCAGGACCTCGCACAGGACGAGGATGTCGTCCCCGCCACGGATCGGGTCGGGACAGGAGAAGACCGGCTTCAGCACCCGGTCGGAGGCGTGACCCTCGGCCTGGTTGGTGCTCGACCCGTCGAAGCCCCAGATCGGCAGCGCGGCGCCGTCTTCAAGGATCTTGGTCTTCGAGCGCAGCTTCGCGGTCGGCTCGGTACCGTCGATCCAGATGTACTCAGCCTTGAAGGTCACGGGGCCTCATCCTTTGCGGGTGCAGCAGGTTTGGCCCGTAGCCTCGCAATATGTGATTTCCCGGCCGTTGCCCCTCTGTGAACCACGTGTTACCCGGGTTGGCCGGAAAACTACTTTTTCCCGTGCTCCCGAGCTATCCCGCACACGGCCCCGACCCGGCACACTGGCCGTCATGAGCAAGACACGTATCGCACTCCTCGGCACCGGTCCCTGGGCGGAACACACCCACGCCCCGGCCATCGCCGCCCATTCCGGCATCGAGTTCAGCGGTATCTGGGGACGGCGGCCCGAGCCGGCCGCCGCGCTCGCCGCCGCTCACGGCACCACCGCGTACGCGGGCGAGGCGGATCTCGACGCGCTCTTCGCCGTGAGCGACGCCGTCGCGTTCGCGCTGCCGCCCGATATCCAGGCTCCGTTGGCGGTCCGCGCGGCGGCTGCGGGCTGCCATCTGATCATGGACAAACCGGTCGCGACGACCGTGGCCGACGCCCGCGCGGTGGCGGACGCGGCGGCTGCGGCCGGGGTCGCGTCGGTGGTCTTCTGCACGCTCAGGTTCGCGGCGGACACCGCGGTCTGGATCGACGAACAGGCCGCGAAGGGTGGCTGGTTCACGGCGCACGCGTACTGGCTGGGTGGCCTGTTCGCCCCCGGGCGGACCAGCCCGTTCGCGGATTCCCCCTGGCGCCGGGAGAAGGGTGGACTGTGGGACGTCGGCCCCCACGCCCTGTCCGCGCTCATCCCGCTGCTCGGCGATGTGACGGAGGTGACGGCCGTACGGAGCGAGCCCGACCTCACCCATCTCGTGCTGCGACACGTGTCCGGGGCGGCCAGCACCGCGGCCCTGAGTCTGAGCGCGCCGCACGCGAGCGCGGGCACCGGCCTCGAACTGCGCGGCGAACACGGCACGGCCCAGCTCCCGGAGGGCTGGGGCGACCCGGTCGCGTCGTTCGGCACGGCGATCGACGCGCTGCTGGAATCCGTACGTACGGGAGAGCCGCACCCCTGCGACGTACGGTTCGGGCTGCGGCTGACGGAGATCCTCGCGGAGGCGGAGGCGGAGGCGGAGGCGGAGGCCCGGACGGCGCCGCGGCCGAAGCCGGCGGGGTAGGGCAGGGCGAGGCCGGGGTGGCGCGGGGAGATCCGGGGGCCCGGTTGGCGCCCGGGGGAGGTCCCGGCGGACGTCAGCGGACGCGCTGGACCAGTCCGTTCCGCTCCACCGCCCCGGCCCGATCGGGCTGCTCGATCCGGCTGGTCCGGCCCGCCCGGTCGGCCCGCTCGATGACGTCGCCGCGGTCGGCCGCGGCGGTGGCCGTCACCGTGGTCACCGTGCCGGCACCGGCCACCACGAGCGTGGTCCCGTGGACACTCCCGGTGCCGGTGCCGGTGCCGGTGCCGGTGCCGGAGATCGTGGCGGGGGCGGTGGATCCGGCGGCCGGTCCCGGCCCGTCGTGGACCGTGACCGCCTGTCCGGTGCCGGCCGTCGCCATCGCCGTACCACCGGTCAGCGCGGCGGCGCCGATGAGCAGGGCGAGTTTCTTCAGACTGCCGAGGGATGTGCCGCGGGACATGGGGGGCTCCTGTTCCCGGCCGTGAAGGGGGGCGGCCGGTGGGGGCATGCGCCGTTACATACGTGTGACCAAGCCGTCCGACTCAACCGCCCCGGTGCCAGCCGGGCGGCAGCGCCCGGCACCGCTGGTGGAGCTGGTCCAGATCCCGGTCCTCGCAGCTCAACCACTGCGCCTACTGCCTGCACCCGCACACCTCCGGCGCGCGGCGGCGGCCGAGAGCGAGGAACGCCTCCGCATGACGGCCACCCGGCGGGAGGCGCGGCGCTTCTTCACGGAGAAGGAACAGACGGCCCTCGCGCGGACGGAAGCCGTCACGCTCATCGCCGACGGCGGAGTCCCCGACGAGGTGTTCGGCCGGGCCGCTGCCCACTTCGGCGAGGAGGAACTGGCCCGGCTGCTGGGGCTGATCCTCGCGATCGACACCTGGAACGCATCGCCGCCGGCCACCGGCAAGATCGCGGGCGCGGACGAACGCCGCTGGCGGCCGGGGCGCGGGCGCGGACGAACGCCGCTGGCGGCCGGGGCGCGGGCGCGGACGAACGCCGCTGGCGGCCGGGGCGCGGGCGCGGACGAACGCTGCTGACGGTCGGGGCGGGGGCGCGGACGAACGCCGCTGGGACCGGGCTCAGGTGGCGGAGGGTGACCGGCCGAGGGCGTCGCGTACCGCCTCGTCGGTGCGCGCCACCACGGCCGTGCCGTCGTCCGCCGTGATGATCGGCCGCTGGATCAGCCTCGGATGCGCCGCGAGCACGGCGATCCAGCGGTCCCGCGCCCCGGCGTCCCGGGCCCACGCCCCGACCCCCAGTTCCTTCGCGGCGGGCTCCTGGGTCCGGGTGATGTCCCAGGGCTCAAGTCCGAGCCTGCCCAGCACGGCCCGGATCTCGTCCTCGGAGGGCACATCCTCCAGATAGCGGCGAACGGTGTACGAGGCCCCCTCCTCGTCGAGCAGCGTCAACGCGCCACGGCACTTGGAACACGCGGGATTGATCCAGATCTCCATCCCCCGACCGTACCTCCGGACACTCGCCGAACCCCCGGTAAATGGGCTCTGGCCAGGGGCGATTGTCAGTGGTGGGCAGTAAAATAGAGGGAGTTAGTGAGGGTCCAACCACCGTGCCGGGAGGTCGCCGATGGCCGTTGCCACCATCACAACGAAGTCCGTGAAATCCGCGTCCGTGAAATCCACGAAAACCATCAAGACAGTCAGAACAGCCAAGACAGTCCACCCCGCCGAGCGGGTGCGGGCAGTGTCGCCGCTCAAGCGCCGGCCGCTCCCGCCGGGCCTGCCCCGCGAGTGGTACGAGACGCACAACCGCCGCCTGAAGGCGATGCGTCTGGCCATCGCCCTGCTGGACGCGGGTGTGTATCTGCCGGAGAAGGCGAGCAACCGGAGGATACGGAGCACGGCGGCCCGGATCGGGATCCACCCGCCGTCCAACACCACCTGCCGCATGGTGCGCGCCCTGATCGGCTAGCCCGGACAGGACAGGACAGGCAGGACGGTCGGCCCCGGTCCCCGTGGAGGGACCGGGGCCGACCGGCATGGCATCAGGTCTGCCGGTGCCACCGCACCTCGCCGTCGTGCCACTCCTCCGTGGGCTCCAGCCCGAGGGACCTGGCGACGGCGGCCGAGGCCCGATGGTCCGGGTGGATATGGGCGCGCAGGGCCCGTATCCCCCGGCCCTCCAGCCACCCCACCAGCCCCCACGCGGCCTCCTTGGCGATCCCGCGCCCCTGCCACTCGGTCCCCACCACCCAGGCGACCTCGGCGACGAGCCGGCCGTCGCCCCTCCTCGGGGCGATCGTCGCCTGGACATAACCGACGAGGCGCGGTCTCCGCTCCGGTCTCCGCCCCGGATTCCGCCGCGGATCCTCCTCCCGGAGGGCGATCACCCAGTTGCACCAGGAGATGGCCGGGACGGTCGAGCCCGCGACCATCCGGGCGTACCGGGACCGCAGCTCCTCCACCGTCGAGGGCTTCCCGCCGATGAAGGTGTGCGGCCCGGGATCGGCCAGGACGGCCGCCATCTCCTCGGCGTGGTCGACCCGGAGCGGCACCAGCGTCAGCCGTTCGGTGACCAGCGGCTCGGTCACCGGGGCTCTCCGCCGGGGCCGGTCGCGACGGCGTGCAGCCGCCCCCGCTCGACCGCGAAGCGCGGCAGCGGTATCCCGAGCCGCTCCTCCACCAGCGCACGGACCCGCTCCTCCCCGGCGGCGGGGGAGCCGAGCCACTCCCGCGGCCCCCGCGCGTCGGGGGAGCAGGACCGGTCCGCGCTCCATGGCTCAAGGAACGGACGCCAGTCGCAGGTCTTCATGCGGTCATGGTGCCAGCGACCACTGACAACGGGTCTCCGCCGACCGCCCCACCAGCGGCTCCACCGGTTGGCCGACCCGGCGGACCCGGGGCTAACCTGTTCGTACGGCGGCCCGCGCGGGCGGCCGTACGGCGGTGGGGCCCGCCGTACCCGAACCGCGGCATCCGCCGCCAACGGTCCCTACTTGCGAGGAAGCGCGCCCCGAGCCGGGCGCCCTGCGAGTAGGAGAGAGATGCCCGAGCAAGCGAGGCGAACCGGCCGGACCGACCAGTGGCGTGTTCTCGCCGTGGTCGCCCTCGGCGGCGCGATCGGCGCGAGCGCCCGTTACGGCGCCGCCCTCCTGTGGCCCACCGCGGACGGCGGCTTCCCCTGGACGACGCTGGGCGTGAACGCGGTCGGATGCGCGGTGATCGGCGTGTTCATGGTGGTCCTCACCGACCTGTGGCGGGCGCATCCCCTGGTGCGGCCGTTCTTCGGCACGGGGGTCCTCGGCGGGTTCACCACGTTCTCGTCGTACGCGCTGGACATCCAGCGACTGGTGACCGGCGGCCGGGTCCGTACGGGACTGGCCTATCTGGGACTGACCCTGATCGCGGCCCTCGCCGCGGTAGGGAGTGCGGTGTGGCTGACACGCCGCGTACTGGCGTGGAGGCAGGCATGACCAGGCTGACGGGTACCGCGTTGCGCGTGACGATCTTCGTCGGGGAGACCGATCTGTGGCACCACAGACCCGTCTACACGGAGATCGTGCACCGCGCCCACCGGGCCGGCCTCGCGGGCGCGAGCGTCTTCCGGGGGATCGAGGGCTTCGGCGCGTCGTCACTGATCCACACCCAGCGGCTGCTGTCGCTGAGCGAGGACCTGCCGGTGGCGGTCGTGATCGTGGACACCGAGGAGCAGGTACGGGCGTTCCTGCCGCAGCTCGACGAACTGGTCACCGAGGGGCTGGTGATCCTGGACGGCTGCGAGGTGATCCGGTACGTGGGACGTGGTGCCGAGGGCGGCCGGGGGGAGGCGGGATGAACTGGCTGCTGGTGATCCTCGGCGCGTCGGTCGGCGCCCCGCTGCGCTATCTCACCGACCGGTCGGTCCAGCGCAGGCACGACTCCGTCTTCCCCTGGGGGACGTTCACCGTCAACGTGGTGGGCTGTCTGATCCTGGGGCTGCTCACCGGCGCGATCTCGGCGGGCGCGGCGGGCTCGGGGGCGCGGCTGCTGCTGGGGACGGGGCTGTGCGGCGCGTTGACGACGTACTCCACCTTCAGTTACGAGACGCTGCGGCTGGCCGAGGACGGCGCGAAGCTCTACGCGGTGGTCAACGTGGTCGCGAGCGTGGCGGCGGGGTTGGGGGCGGTCTTCCTGGGGGTGACGCTGGCGGGCGTCCTGTGGACGTGACCGCTCGTCAAGAGGTGGGTACCGCCAGGCCGAAGGGCAGTTCGGGGCGGCCGTCGGCGATTTCGAGGAGCCGGTTGTACTTGGCGACATGCTCACCGCGGGCCGGTGCGCCCGACTTGAGCCGGCCGCAGCCCGCGCCGACGACGAGGTCGGCGATGAACGTGTCGTCGGTCTCGCCCGCGTGGCAGGAGACCATCTGGGTGTAACCGGCGCCCCGGCAGACCCCGATGGCGGCCAGGGTCTCCGTGACGGTGCCGATCCGGTTCACCTTGATCAGCGCGGAGTTCCCGACGCCCCGCCCGATCGCCTCCGCGATGGTCGCCGGACGGGTGGCGAACAGGTCGTCGCCCACGAGCTGGACGCGGTCGCCCAGCCGTGCGGTCAGCCGCTCCCAGCCCGCCCAGTCGTCCTCGCCGAGAGCGTCCTCGATGGACCGCACGGGGAAGCGGCCGATGATCTCCTCGTACCGGTCGATGAGCTGGTCGGTGGTCAGTTCCTCGCCCGCGACGCGATACCGGTCGTCCGGCGTACGGAAGCCGTTCGCGGCGGGGGCCAGCGCGAGCGCCACACCGTCGAGGCCGGGGGTGTATCCGGTGTCCGTGATGGCGGCCATCAGCTCCCGCAGCACCTCCTCGGGGCGGTCGGCGGCGGGCGCGAAACCGCCCTCGTCGCCCAGCCCGGTGCTGCGCCCGGCCGCGGCGAGCCGGGCCGCCAGCCGCTCGTGGATCTCGGCGCCCGCGCGCACGGCGTCCGACAGACCGGGGGCGCCGACGGGGGCGACCATGAACTCCCGGAAACCGGGACCGGGTCCCCCGGGTTCCGTACCGCCTCCCAGAACGGTGAAGTGCGGCACCGGCAGCAGCGGGTCCGCGCCGACCATGGCGGCGATGTGCTGCCACGGCTCCCGGTCGTACTGCGCGGCCTCCGTACGGGCCGCGGCGAGCGAGACCCCGATGATCGCGTTCGCGCCCAGCCGGGACTTGTCGGGCGTGCCGTCCATATCGATCAGGGCGCCGTCCAGCTCTTCGAGCGAGGAGAAGCGCTGCCCGGTCAGGGTCTGCGCGATCCGGCCGTTGACATGGGCGACGGCCCGCCGCACCCCCTGCCCGCCGTAACGCTCCTCGTCCCCGTCGCGCAGCTCGACGGCCTCGCCCGCCCCACCGGCCGTTCCGGACGGTACGTCGACCCGTACCCGCAGCCCGCTGTCGGCCTCCAGGGTGACGGCGAGGGTCGGCCGGGCCCGGGAATCGAGGATCTCGAAGGCGTGCAGGCGCGCGATGGACAGCATGGCGGCCTCCTTCACACGATGGACCGATCCGACCATGTACGCGGCCCGGCCGCAGCCCGTGAGGCCATTCGGGCGTACCGGGGCCGGTCGGCCGCTCTCGTTGACAGAGCGGAGTGGGGTCGGCTGTAATGGGCCCGTGTACGTGGTACCGGCCACAGAGCAGTGGGCAGGCCGGTGACCGGGCGGCACCTTTTATCCGAGGGACGATGCCATGAGTTCATACTCCGCACCTCGCGTCTGACGCACCCGACGTAAGCGCCGCAGCCCGCGCACGTCGCCCCTCGCGCACCTCTCGTACGTCCCCGACGGCGCCCCGCGCCACAGCTCTGCGGACGGCTGGGTGTCCCCTCCCCGACGAGTCCCGACGAGGGCTCGTGCGCGCTCGGCACCACCCTTTATCCGGAGATTTCACACCGTATGCCCATGTCTTTCAACCAGTCCGTCATCGAGGAGTTCCGGGCCAACGGCGGAAAGGTCGGCGGCCCCTTCGAGGGTGGCGACCTCCTGCTGCTGACCTCCACCGGAGCGAAATCGGGAGCGGAGCACACCGTCCCGCTCGGTTACGTCCGCGCCGACGGCCACCTCCTGACCGTGGCGTCGGCGGGCGGCTCGCCGCACCACCCCGCCTGGTACCACAATGTGCTCGCCCACCCCATGGTGCGCGTCGAGATCGGCACCGACACCTTCGGCGCCATCGCCGTCCCCGCCGAGGGCGCCCGCCGCGACCAGCTCTTCGAGCGGGTCGTACGGGTCGCGCCCGGGTACGCCGACTACCAGACGCGGACCACCCGCACCCTGCCCGTCGTGGTCCTGGAGCGCTCCGGACCCGAGGACACCCCGGAGAACCGCCGCGAGGTCACCACCCTCGCCGGCAAACTCGTCGAGGTCCACACCTGGCTCCGCGCCCAGCTCGGCCACGTCCGCGCCGAGACCGACGCCCACCTCGCCGCCGCGACCCCCGGCACACCGCCCGCCCTCGGCCTCCAGATCCGCCAGCACTGCCTGGCCTTCTGCGACTCCCTGACCTTCCACCACACCGGCGAGGACGCCCACGTCTTCCCGTCCCTGGCCGCCCACCACCCCCACCTCCGCGACGCGCTGACCCGCCTGGCCGAGGAACACCGCACCGTCGCGCGCCTCAAGGGAGACCTCCTGGCGCTCCTGGACGCCCTTCCCACCACCGATCCCGATCACTTCCGTACCGAACTCGCCCGCCTCTCCACAGCGCTGACGGCCCACCTCGACTACGAGGAGGAAACCCTCATCCCGGCCCTGTCCGAAATCCCCTACCCCCCGCCGCGCCCGTAGCCGAGAGCGCCCCGGACATCCGCTGGTCGTAAGGACACCGGAAACGCGCGAGTCCCCGCCCTCGTTGCCGGGGGCGGGGACTCGCGATGCCGGAGAGTCCAGGGCGACGGGCGCCCTGCGCACTTCCTAGATGTCGAAGTACAGCTCGAACTCGTGCGGGTGCGGGCGCAGCTGGATGGGGGCGATTTCCTTGGTGCGCTTGTAGTCGATCCAGGTCTCGATCAGGTCGGACGTGAAG
This sequence comes from Streptomyces sp. NPDC088554, assembly GCF_044752945.1. Taxonomy (NCBI): domain Bacteria; kingdom Bacillati; phylum Actinomycetota; class Actinomycetes; order Kitasatosporales; family Streptomycetaceae; genus Streptomyces; species Streptomyces sp. NPDC088554. Next base: position 142,878 of record NZ_JBIVMF010000009.1, read on the forward strand.
ACGCCGCCGACCTGGAGGTACTCGTTGTCCTCCTCCAGCGCGGTCAGGACCGCCGGGAGGGAGGTCGGGACCTGGGGGACGCTCGCGTGCTCCTCGGGGGCCAGCTCGTAGAGGTCCTTGTCGATGGGCTCGGCCGGCTCGATCTTGTTCTTGATGCCGTCGAGGCCCGCGAGGAGGAGCGCGGAGAAGGCGAGGTACGGGTTCGAGGACGGGTCCGGGGCGCGGAACTCGACGCGCTTGGCCTTCGGGTTGGAGCCCGTGATCGGGATGCGCATCGCGGCGGAGCGGTTGCGCTGGGAGTAGACCATGTTGACCGGGGCCTCGAAGCCGGGGACCAGGCGGTGGTACGAGTTCACCGTCGGGTTGGTGAAGGCCAGCAGCGACGGGGCGTGCTTGAGGATGCCGCCGATGTAGTAGCGGGCGGTGTCCGAGAGGCCCGCGTAGCCCTGCTCGTCGTAGAAGAGCGGGACGCCGCCCTGCCACAGCGACTGGTGGACGTGCATACCGGAGCCGTTGTCACCGAAGATCGGCTTGGGCATGAAGGTCGCGGTCTTGCCGTTGCGCCAGGCGACGTTCTTCACGATGTACTTGAAGAGCATCAGGTCGTCGGCCGCGGCGAGCAGCGTGTTGAACTTGTAGTTGATCTCGGCCTGGCCGGCGGTGCCGACCTCGTGGTGCTGGCGCTCGACCTGGAGGCCGGAAGCCTCCAGCTCCAGGGAGATCTCGGCGCGCAGGTCCGCGAAGTGGTCGACCGGCGGGGTCGGGAAGTACCCGCCCTTGTAACGGACCTTGTAGCCGCGGTTGTCCTCGGTGGAGCCCGTGTTCCAGGCGCCGGCCTCGGAGTCGATGTGGTAGAAGCCCTCGTTGGCGGCGGTGTTGAAACGCACGCTGTCGAAGACGTAGAACTCGGCCTCGGGGCCGAAGTACGCGGTGTCCGCGATGCCGGTGGAGGCGAGGTACGCCTCGGCCTTCTTGGCGATGTTGCGCGGGTCGCGGCTGTACTGCTCGCCCGTGATCGGGTCGTGGATGAAGAAGTTGATGTTCACGGTCTTGTCGCGGCGGAAGGGGTCGACCCTGGCGGTCGAGAGGTCCGCGCGCAGCGCCATGTCCGACTCGTGGATGGCCTGGAAACCACGGATGGACGAGCCGTCGAAGGCCAGCTCCTCGTCCGGGTCGAACGCCTTCGCCGGGATTGTGAAGTGCTGCATCACGCCCGGAAGGTCACAGAAGCGGACGTCGACGAACTTCACGTCCTCATCCGCGATGTACTTCTTGACGTCGTCGGCGTTCTGGAACATCCAGCTCCTCCTCCTCCCGTCCCGGGCAGGGGCGGGGGTTATCGGTCGTGCGGCCAGTGCGGTGGCACACGCTGGACCCGACCATAGGTTTCCGGGATTTCTCCAGCATGACCCATTTGTTTCGTTGAAGTTAACCAGCCATGGCCCGCCCCGGCGCCCCGTGGGACTCTCCCGTACCCCCCGTTCCCGGCGGCCGGGAGGGCGCGCAGTACCGTGGACGGGTGGATAACAGGCAAGCAATCGGATCCTGGCTCTCCGGGCCGCGCGCGGCCGCCGAGCAGATGGGTGTCGACTTCGGCTACCGGGGTGAACGGCTGGGTCTGCCGGAGCACGGACCCGGCTCCGTCGCCCCGCTCGGACGGCGTTTCGGGGCTCTGTTCACCGACTGGGCGCTCTGCATGCTGATCGCATACGGACTGCTGGCGCAGGGTGACCGGCAGGCTTCGGGCAACTGGGCGCTCGGCGTTCTGTTCGTCCTGAGCGTACTCACCGTCGGTACGGTCGGCTTCACCCCCGGCAAGCGACTGTTCGGCCTGCGGGTCATCGCCGAGAGCGGCGCGCGGATCGGTCCGGGCCGTGCCCTCGTCCGCAGCGCGCTGCTCTGCCTGGCCATCCCGGCCCTGGTCTGGGACCGCGACGGACGTGGACTCCACGACCGGCTGGCCCGCGCCGTACAGGTGCGGATCTGAGGAACGTATCTCCAGGGCGTCGGTACGTCGGTAAGTCGCCGGTACGTAGAGAGGGCGGTCCGGAACTTCGCGTTCCGGACCGCCCTCTTCGCGTATATGTCGCCGATACGAAAGCGTCAGCGCATCTTTCCGCCGCGCGGCATCCGCATCCCCTTGGGCATGGGCCCCTTGGGCAGTGGCATATTGCTCATCAGGTCCCCCATCGCCCGCAGCCGGTCGTTGGCGGCCGTCACCTGCGGGCCCGCCAGCACCCTGGGGAGCTTCAGCATGGTCGTGCGGACCTTCTTCAGCGGGACCTGGCCCTCGCCGTCGCCGACGATGATGTCGTGCACCGGCACATCCACGACGATGCGCGCCATCCGCTTCTTCTCCGCCGCGAGCAGGCCCTTCACCCGGTTCGGGTTGCCCTCGCCGACCAGCACGATGCCCGCCTTGCCGACGGCCCGGTGGACGACGTCCTGGCTGCGGTTCATCGCCACCGCGGGGGTGGTGGTCCAGCCTCGGCCCACGTTCTCCAGGACGGCCGCGGCAGCGCCGGGCCGGCCCTCCATCTGCCCGAACGCGGCACGCTCGGCGCGGCGGCCGAAAACGATCGCCATCGCGAGGAACGCCAGGATGAATCCCAGAATGCCCAGATAGATCGGGTGGTTGATCAAGAAACCGATCGCGAGGAAGACACCGAAGGTGACGATTCCCACGCCCGCGAGGACAAGACCGACCTTTGAGTCGGCTTTCCGGGTCATCTTGTAGGTAAGGGCGATCTGCTTCAGTCGCCCCGGGTTCGCAGCAGTGTCTGCGTTTTCCTTCCTCGCCATACCCAGAAGTTTACGTGGCGTGGGAAGTGGCGTTCGACACCGCCTCCAGTACGTGCTGCGCCTCGACCCGGTCCTTGGCCCGGCGGCGGTCCTCCAGGACGGCCGTCCAGGCGTTGCGGCGGGCCGTGCGCTGGCCGCTGCCGAGGAGCAGGAGCTCCATGGCGCGCAGCGCGTCGGAAAGGGACGGCAGGGTGGGCGTGGACGGGGCTACGGGTCGTACCGGCGCGACCTGCATGGTGGCGGTCCCCTCGGAGAGGTGATGGCGTGAGCGCGTGTGCGCGGTGCGTGAATCCAGGGTCACTCCCCGGTGTTACCAGCGCGTGACCGACCGGTCAAACGTGAATGAAGCCCTGGCGCGGACCCGGAAAAGCCCCCGAGAACGCCGCGGCGGCCCGTACGTCCGCCCCGACCTGGGGAGACCGCAGGGGCCGCCGTGCGCGATGTTGTTACTTGTGGGTAGTAGCTTGTGTCCGGGTTCACATGCCATCCGCGCCCGGATGTACACGGACCCCGCGTGTGTCACCCGGCGCGTGTCACCGCTACGCCGAAGGGGTCGCCACCGCCCCGCGTCGCTCGCTCGCCTGCTGGAACAGCCGGCCCGCGCGGTACGAGGAGCGCACCAGCGGCCCCGACATCACACCGGAGTAGCCGATCTGCTCGGCCTCCTCCTGGAGCTCCACGAACTCGTGCGGCTTCACCCAGCGCTCGACCGGGTGGTGGCGCGGCGACGGCCGCAGGTACTGCGTGATCGTGATCAGCTCGCACCCGGCGTCGTGCAGCTGCCGCAGTGCGTCACTGACCTCCGCGCGCTCCTCGCCCATGCCGAGGATGAGGTTGGACTTGGTGATGAGACCCGCCTCGCGGGCGCGCGTGATCACTTCGAGGGAGCGCTCGAACCGGAAGCCGGGGCGGATCCGCTTGAAGATGCGCGGCACCGTCTCGACGTTGTGCGCCAGCACCTCGGGCCGGGACGAGAAGACCTCGGCCAGCTGCTCGGGCACCGCGTTGAAGTCGGGGATCAGCAGCTCGACCTTGGTGTGGCCGCTCTCCCGGGCCGCCGTCAGGGCGTGGATCTGGCGCACGGTCTCCGCGTACAGCCAGGCGCCGCCGTCCTCCAGGTCGTCGCGGGCGACCCCGGTGATCGTGGCGTAGTTCAGGTCCATCGTGACGACGGACTCGCCCACCCGGCGCGGCTCGTCGCGGTCCAGCGCCTCGGGCTTGCCCGTGTCGATCAGACAGAAGTCACAGCGCCGGGTGCACTGCTCACCGCCGATGAGGAAGGTCGCCTCGCGGTCCTCCCAGCACTCGAAGATGTTGGGACAGCCGGCCTCCTGGCAGACCGTGTGCAGTCCCTCGCCCTTCACGAGTTTCTGCAGCTTCTGGTACTCGGGGCCCATTTTCGCCCGGGTCTTGATCCACTCGGGCTTGCGCTCGATGGGGGTCTGGCTGTTCCGGACCTCCAGACGCAGCATCTTGCGTCCGTCGGGTGCGACAGCGGACACGTCCGGCACCTCTCTTTGGTGGCGAGGCATTCGATTCTTCGGCGAACACCAGATTACGCCCGTTATTTGCGTGGCATTACGTCTGGCCAACCCATGGCCAGAGGGGCGCATTCCTTCGAACGGCCCATTCCTCCGGCCGTCCCTAGGCGATGGCGCGCTCGATTCCGCGCGGCGCGGGCTCCGACTCCGCCAGTACGTCCCGCAGATGCCGCTCCAGTACGGGAAGGACCTCGGCGACCGTCACCCGGCGCCCCAGCTCGTACGAGAGCGAGGTGACGCCCGCGTCCCGGATCCCGCACGGCACGATCCGGTCGAACCAAGTGGTGTCCGGGTCGCAGTTCAGCGCGAAGCCGTGCATGGTCACGCCCTTGGCGACCCGGATGCCCATGGCGGCGATCTTCCGGTCCTCGCGGCGCTGGCCCGCGTTGGACGGGGCGTACTCGGGGCCGTTCATCCGGGGGTCGAACTCCTCGTCCGTCCGGGGATCGAACGCCTCGTCCCGGAGCCTCGGGTCGAAGTCCGGCGAGAGCCCGCCGCCGGGTTCCGGCGAGAGCCCGCCGCCGGGGCGCGGGCGCTGCTCCACGGGGTCGCCGAGCACCCACACCCCCGCCCGGCCCTCGACCCGGCTGACCGGGACGCCGAAGTCGGCGCAGACCCGGATCAGAGCCTCCTCCAGCCGGCGCAGATGCGCGATGACGTCCACGGGGCGCGGCAGCTTGAGGATCGGGTAGCCGACGAGCTGCCCGGGGCCGTGCCAGGTGATCTTCCCGCCGCGGTCCACATCGACGACCGGGGTGCCGTCCAGGGGGCGCTCGCTGTCCTGCGTACGCCGTCCGGCCGTGTAGACCGGCGGGTGCTCCAGCAGCAGGCAGGTGTCGGGGATCTCGTCGGCGAAGCGTGCCGCGTGGACCCGGCGCTGCTCCTGCCATGCCTCCCGGTACTCGACGGCCTCCGCGCCGAAACCCAGATGGACGTACCGCAGCTCACCCACGCCAGTGCCTCCCTCGAACTCTCACCCGGCACCCGAAGCGCCCCAGCCACTGTACGGCGGCGGGGCACGGGGCGGCCGGGCAGGTGTTCCCGGTGCCCTCCGGTCGTACAGCCGTCAGCAACGCCTTCGATCCTCACACGATCGGATGAATGTGGGGCGAAGGTGGCGATGAAGGCGGCCGGGGCTACTAAATTCGCGCCGTTCGATGAGGGCTGCTTCCGGGCCCGGAAGGCAGGAGACCGTACAGCTGATGTCGGAACGACCTCCGCAGCGCATCCCCAACCGCCAGCTCGCCGCGCTCATCGCAGAAGCCGGATTCTCCCACGCAGGTCTCGCCCGCCGGGTGGATCAGCTCGGCCTGGAGCACGGCCTCGATCTGCGGTACGACAAAACGTCGGTGACCCGCTGGCTCCGTGGCCAGCAGCCGCGCGGCACCACGCCCGCACTGATCGCGGAGGTCTTCACGCGCCGGCTCGGCCGTCGGCTCTCCGCGCAGGATCTGGGACTCGACGCCTGCGCGCCGGTCTACGCGGGTCTCGAATTCGCGGCCACCCCCGAGGAGGCCGTCGATATCGTCAGCGGTCTGTGGCGCAAGGACTCCGGCAGCCACAACGAGCTGCGGAAGATCGCGTTCACCCCGGCGGGGCTGGTCGTCCCGAGCAGGGACTGGCTGATCGGGCGTCCCGACGAGCGCGTCGGCCACCCCCGTCCCGCCGTCCCCGGCCCCCCGGGGCCGCTCCCGGCCGGCCGCGTGCCCGCCCAGGGCGGGGCCACCGCCCTCGCCGTCCCCCGGCAGCGCACCGACCACCCCGAACGTACCGAGAGCACCGAGCGGGCCGTCGGCCAGAAGGTCACTCCGGGCGATGTCGACGCGCTGCGCTCCGTCGGCGACCTCTTCCGCACCCTCGACCACGCCTACGGCGGCGGCCATGCCCGCCAGGCCCTCGTCCGCTACCTCGAACACGAGGCCGAGCCGATGCTGCGCGGCAGGTACGGGGAGGCCACCGGCCGCCGTCTCTTCGCGGCCGCCGCCGATCTGACCCGGCTGGCGGGCTGGACCTCGTACGACATCGCGGCCCACGGCCTCGCCCAGCGCTACTTCGTCCAGGCGCTGCGGCTCTCCCAGGCCGCCGGGGACCGGGCGTACGGCTCGTACGTGCTGACCACCATGAGCAGGCAGGCCGTCTACCTCGGCCACGGCCGGGAGGCGGTCCAGCTCGCGCGCGTCGCCCAGCAGGGCATCGGGGCGTCCGCGCCACCGGCCGTCCAGGCGCTGCTGCACTCCGCCGAGGCCCGGGGCCACGGCGTGCTCGCCGACGCGCGGGCGTGCGCCTCCTCGCTGGTACGGGCCGAACGCGCTCTGGAGGCCGCCAGACCCGGTGACGAGGTGCCGCACTGGGTGCGGTCCTTCGACGAGGCACAGCTCGCGGACGAGTTCGCGCACTGCTACCGCGACCTCCAGCAGCACCGCGCCTCCGTCCAGCACGCCGAACGCTCGCTCCAGCAGCGGTCGCCCGTGTACGCGCGCAGCCGGCTCTTCTGTCGGGTCGTGCTCGCCTGCGGCCGGCTGGGCCTCGGCGAGCTGGACCAGGCGTGTCTGCTGGGGGCGGAGGCCGCGCAGCAGGCCACGCAGATGCGGTCGGCGCGCGCCGTCGACTACGTACGGGACTTCGAGCGGCGGCTCGAGCCCTACCGGGACGCGGTGGCCGTACGGAACTACCGCGAGCGGGTCGCCGCGCTCGGCTGAGCGCCGCCGTGGTTGAGCCGGTCCCGTCCGGGGGAGGTCGACACCCGGACGGGACCGGAGCTGCGGGTCGCGGTGGCTACGCCACGGCGGACAGCGGCATCGGTTCGTACGCCGGTCGTACGCCCAGATCGCGCAGGATCGCGTGGGCGGCGCGGCGGCCCGAGAACAGCGCCCCCTGGACCGTGTTGGTGTCCCGGTGGTCGCCGCACACGTACAGCCCGGAGAGCAGCCGGACCGGGCGACGCAGGTCGTACGGCGGGGCCATGGCGGGCACCGCCTCCGGGTCGTGGTGGACGGCCAGCAGCTCCCACTCGTCGGTGGGCGTCCCGTACAGCCGCGCGAGATGCGCGCGTACCTCGGTGTCCAGCTCACCGGCCGGGGGCGGGGTCCCGAGCACCGTCGACGTGATCAGTACGCGGCCGTCCGGCGCGCGCGAGGGGTCGACCAGGCTCATCACCGCCGTGTGCGCGACCGGGCCGCCGCGGTCCGCGTCCAGCAGCAGCGCGGGATCGGCGAGCGGGGGAGCGGGCGCGGTGTGGTGCAGGACGGTCACCGGGTGGAACCCCGGTACGCGTAACCCCGGCAGTAACTCGGCGGCGGCCCGCGCCCCGGTCGCCAGCACCAGCGAGCGGCAGCCGATCTCGCCGTGCTCCTTGGTGGTGACGCTGTTGATCGACGCGTCGGTGACCCACACGTCCGTCACCACGGTGCCCGCCGGCAGCGTCGCCGCCAGCAGCTCCGGCAGCGTCGAGGCGCCGCCCGCCGTGACGCACAGCCGCCCCCGGGCGAACGCCCGCAGCGCCAGATCCGCGCACCGGCTGGAGGTGGTGAGATCCGGGTCGCAGAGCAGCGCGGACAGCAGCGGCCGGACGAAGCCGCTGACGGTACGGGCGGGCAGCCCCCGGCCCGCGAGGGCCTCCCGGGCGCTCCGTTCCGGCCTGGCCAGCAGCCGGGTGGTCGGCGTCGCCGCGAGACGGCCCAGTGCCGCGCTCAGCCGGGCCTGGTCGACCGCCCCGCCGAGCGGTGGCCGGGGGGCGCTCGCCAGGGCGCGCGCAACCGTGAGTGCGCTCCGCGCGCTCCCCACGGCGCCGGTCCGGTAGTTCCGGCCGTCGCTGTGCACGAGCACCCCCGGCGAGAACATCCGGAAGGCGGCGCCTTCGAGCCCCGGCGTACGGAGCAACTCGGGGTACGACGTGGTGAGCAGCCGGCCACCACGGTCCAGCCGGAAGCCGTCGACCTCGTCGGTGGCCATGCGCCCGCCGATCCGGGGGGCGGCCTCCAGGACGCTGACGGAGACGCCCGCGCTGGTCAGGTGGTGGGCGGCGGACAGCCCCGCTATCCCCGCCCCGACGATGACGACATCCGCGTCCCGCGTGGCCGCGTGGTGTCCGATGTGGTGACCGGCGCTGCCGGTGATGGCGCTGGCGGTGGTGCTGGCGGTGCTGGGCACGTGCCCCTCCCCGAGGTCGGCGCGGCTGGTGGGGCCTGACAGGGGCCTATGCCCCTGGCATGCCCTCGGAATGCCCGAGTCCAGGCCGAGACTAGGGAGTCGGGGGGCCGGCTGCGGACGCGCGCGGGCGGGGGCACCGATGCATGGGGGGTGCGCGGTCCCCCGGTGGCGGGGGGACCCGGGGCCGCCGGGAGGCGTGGGGGCGCGGCGCCGTCGGACGGGGGCGCGGGGCGCACACGCGCGTCCCCCCGGTGCCGGTGCGGAGAAGGCCGGTGCCGGTACGGGGACGGTGCGCCGCCTCCGTACCGGCACCGGCCTCAAGGCCGTGGCCGGATCACCGGCCGTCGGCGGGGTGGGCGAGGTCGTACGGGCGGAGGTACGGGGTGGGCCGGTGGCCGACGTAGCGGGCGGCCGTCGTCGGATCGGCCGCGGTGGCGCGGGAGTTGAGCGACCGGGGGTCCGTTCCCCGCCAGCGGCCGGTGGTGAGGCGGTCCTCCAGGGTGTGCAGCGCGGCGAGCTGCTCGGCGGCGCTGAAGGTGCAGTGGCCCGCGTTGTCGACGTACGCCTGACGCAGCAGGGGCGAGGATCCGGCGGCGGTGACGGCCCGGCGCAGGGCGCTCTCGGTCTGCGCCGGGACGAGGGCGTCGCCGATGGTGTGGACCGAGAGCTGGGGCTTGACCAGCTTCCCGGTGAAGGAGCTGGTGCGGCTCATCCACGCGACGGCGTCCGGATCGGGGCTGATCCGGGGGGCGCGGTTCAGGGCGGCGAGGTCGGTCTGCAGGGACAGCCCGGCCTTCCGGTACAGCGCGGCGACCTCCTTACGGGTGGAGGAGCGGCCGAGCAGCCGCGCGTAGTCGACGCCGGTGTTCCAGGACATGTTGCCACCGGCCCGGCTCTCGGCCTCCTGGCGCCGGTCGAAGGCGGCGATCTTCAGCAGGCCCTTGACGGCGACGTACTGGTTGACCTGGTGTGCCTCCCAGTCGGCCGGGGCGGGCCGGGGCTGCGCGGGCTGGTTCCAGACCGGGATGTTGTGCAGGGCGGCGGCGAGGGCGGTACGGGCCCGTCCGGCGGGCGTCGTCTGCGCCGCGTCGACCACGGCCGTCAGGGCGTTCGCCGCGTCGGTGGCGGCTGTCCGGTCCGCGAGGTTCACCAGCGGGATGCCGGAGTCGGGCGCGAGGAGTGTCCTGGTGGCGAAGGCGAGGTCGAGGGTGTTGTTCCAGTTGGCGACGCCGCCCTGGACCAGGCCGCACAGGGAGACGGAACCGTCGATCCGCTCCGGGTGGCGCTCGGCGAGGACGGTGGTGACCAGCCCGCCGTACGACCGGCCCCAGGCGATGGTGCGGGCGGCCGGCCCGAAGCGGTCGGTGAAGGCGGTCAGGGTGGCGAGCTGGTCGGGCACGGCGTCGGTCACGGCCCAGCCGGTGGTCGCGTACGAGGAGCCGATGAGCGCGTAACCGCCGTCGAGGAGGAGGGGCTTGGTGGCGGCGTCGGGGGTGTTCTCGGCGGGGTTGGCCGGGCCGGGCGCGTATCCGTGGCTGTAGAGCAGGACGGTGCCGTTCCAGGCGGCGGGCACGTCCATCTCGTACGTGGCGCCCGAGGGCAGCCGCCCTTCCACATGGACCGGGTCCGGGGTGGCCGCCACGGCCGGGGTGGTGAGGGTGGTGAGCGCGGCGAGGGCGAGCAGGGGCGCCACGGTGCGGGGGCTGGTCGTCATGCCGCGATCTCCTCCGTACGGGGGGTGCCGGGACGTTCGGCGGTATCGGTATCGGTATCGGCGAGGGAGGTCCGGTCGGTCTCGCCGGAGGCCGCGACCGGGCGCGGCTGCCGGGCGCGGTCCCGGCCGGTGGGCGGGGGCGGTAAGGAGTCGGGGGACGGGGGCACAGCGTTCTCCCTTGATCGGGGAAGGGCAACGCGAACCTAGGCGCCTGTCTGACGCATCGTCAATAAAACGCGCAACACGGCCGCGCGGGGCCGCCCCCGTCCCGCCGGGCCAGGACGGCGGGACTTTCGCGGTACGTCACGCCCCAGGTGTATTGCCCTGTGCGGCCGCCGCCCGTACCGCCTCGTCGATCGTCGGGAACGCGAAGGTGAACCCCGACTCCAGCAGGCGCTTCGGCAGCACCCGCTGGCTGCCCAGGACATCCGCCGACAGCTCGCCCAGGACGGTGCGCAGCGCCACCGCCGGGACCGGGAAGAGGGTCGGGCGGTGCAGGACACGGCCCATCGCGGCGGTGACCTCGCGGTTGGTGACAGGGGTCGGGGCCGTGAGGTTGACCGGGCCCTCCAGGGTGTCCGTGTCGATGAGGTGGCGCAGGGCCGCCACCTCGTCGTGGAGGGAGATGAAGCTCCAGTACTGCCGCCCGTCGCCCAGCCGCCCGCCCAGACCCGCGCGGAAGAGCGGGAAGAGGCGCCCCCAGGCACCGCCCTCGCGGGCGACGACCAGACCGGTGCGGGCGAAGACGGTCCGTACCCCGGCCTCCTCGGCGGGCAGGGCCGCCTCCTCCCACTCCACGCAGAGCGACGGCAGGAAGCCGTCACCGGGCGGGGCGCTCTCGTCCACCGTCCGCTCCCCGGTGTAGCCGTAGAACCCGATGGCGGAGCCGCTCACCAGCACCCGGGGAGGGGAGTCGAGCGAGGCGACGGCCTCCGCGAGGGTGGCGGTGCCCAGCAGCCGGCTGTCGCGGATCCGCCGCTTGTACGCCTCCGTCCACCGGTGGTCGCCGATGCCCGCCCCGGCGAGATGGACGACGGCGTCCGAGCCGTTCAGGGCATGGGCGTCAACACGCCGGCGCGTGGGGTCCCACTCGATCTCGTCGGCGGCGCGGGCGGGGTGGCGTACCAGCCGGACCACCTCGTGACCGTCCGCACGCAGGGAGCGCCGGAGCGCCGTACCGATGAGCCCGGTCGAACCGGTGATCGCGATCCTCATGTGTCCATCCTGCACCTGGTGTGTCCGTGGCACAGTGGCTGCCATGACTCTCCCGCGTATCCGCCCGGCGAGCCACTCGGACGACGCCGCCCTGAGCGAACTGGACCTGGCCACCTGGTCGCCGCTGCACGCGGTGTCCCCCCGGCCGCAGCAGCCGCTCGGCCCGTTCTTCGACGACCGCCACCCGCCCGAGGACTTCCTCGTCGCCGAGCCGGCGGTGGCCGGGGCCGAGGACCGGATCGCCGGATACATCCGGATCGCCCGCCCCACCCCGCTCGCCAGCAACGCGCACGTCCGGCAGATACAGGGACTGGCGGTCCACGAATGGGCCAGGCGCGCGGGTGTCGCGCGTGCGCTGCTGCGCGCGGGTGCGCTGCACGCGCGCAACCAGGGGGCGCGCCGGCTGACGCTGCGCGTGCTGGGGCACAACACCCCGGCGCGCAGGCTGTACGAGTCGGAGGGGTACGCCGTCGAAGGGGTCCTGCCCGGGGAGTTCCGTCTCGGGGACGCCTATGTGGACGACGTACTGATGGGGATCGCGCTGGCGGACCGAGCGCGGTCGGGCTGAGAGGCGTCGGACCCGAGCGCGGTCGGGCTGAGAGGCGTCGGACCCGAGCGCCGTCGGGCTGAGAGGCGTCGGACCCGAGCGCGGTCGGGCTGAGAGGCGTCGGACCCGAGCGCCGTCGGGCCGAACGTCACCGGACCGTGCGCCCCCGGTACGCGGGTCTCGTCTCACCCGGGGCCGAACCGCTCCCAGAGCCGGGGGAAGCGTTCCGCCAGCGCCCCGTCGTCCTCGAAGTCCAGCGGGGTCCCCTCGGGCTCGGCGGGCTGCGCCGAGATCCCCAGGGCGGGCGCCACCACCCCCGTCAGCTGCTCGTACGCCTCGTCGGCCGCGTACCCCAGCTCCTCGCCGTCCCCGTCGATCGCCTCGTCGAACTCGTCCAGCAGCTCGGCGAGGCTGTCCGGATCGTGCAGCGCGCCCTCGAAGATCTCGCGCCCCTGCCCGATGAGCCAGCACCGGAAATAGTCGAAGGCGTCGTCGCTCGCCCCGCCGAGCAGCACGGCCGCCGCGCCCCACAGCTCCCAGTGGTACGCGCGGTTGTAGCGCGCCTCGAAGTGCCGCGCGAAGTCCAGCACGGAGTCGGGGTCGAGCCGGACCAGCCGCTCGACCAGCAGATCGGCATGGTCCTCGGGGTCGCCGTCGGCGGCCTCGCGGGTGCTGTCGATGATCTCCCAGAACTCCGTCTCGTCCATCACGGATCCAGCATCCTGCCTGCCGGAGGGCGGCGCACGCGGGGCTCCGGCGCGACCGGCCGCCCCGGACGGCCGGTCGCCCGGGGACAGCGGCCCCGCCACCCGCCCCCGGCGGGCGCCGAACCGCAGCGTGACCTGCCCGAACCCGGCCCGCCCGGCCGTACGCACCCCCGGTCGGCCGCCGAGGAGGCGAACGGATCGCCGCCGCGCGGTTCCAGCACATCGAGTGAGGCGCCGTCCGGGCCGTTCCGCGTCGCGCCGGGACGGTACACGCCGAGGCGGGTGGCGCCGGTTCACTCGTACAGCGCGCCCATGCCCCTCGCGGCCTCGGTGAAACGGGCGCGCAGGGCGGCGGGGGCCAGGATCTCGGCCTCCGGGCCGAGGGCGAGGAGCTGGGCGTACGCCACGTCGTCCGACTCCACCGGCAGCGTCACGGTGATCCGGCCCGCGCCGTCCGGGGGACCGGCCGCCTCGATCGCCTCGACGGCGGCGGCGCGGTCGACCAGGTACGGGAGCAGCCGGGCGGCGTCGGCGGTGAGCCGTACGACGATCTCGGCACGCAGCAGTGAGCGCGCGAACTCGGCGGAGCGCTCCTCCCAGAAACCGGGGAGGTCGAAGGATTCCTCCCGAAAAAAACGTTTCTGCAATGGTTCCACCGCGCGGAACCGGTCGATCCGGTAGACCCGGAAGGTCTCCTGGCACTGGGCGCAGAGGTACCAGACCCCCGCCTTGAGCACGAGACCGTACGGCGCCAGCTCCCGCTCCACCTCGGTGTCCTGGCGCGGATAGCGCGCCGAGACCAGCCGGTCGGACCAGACCGCCTCGGCGATCACGGGCAGCAGCTCGGGCGTCTGCGGCTCCTGGTACCAGCCAGGCGCGTCCAGATGGAAGCGCTGCGCCGCCGTGTCCGACGCGTTGCGCAGGGAGGGCAGCAGCGCGGCCGAGACCTTCAGCCGGGCCGCCGACGAGACATCGGCGAGGCCCATCTCGCGCAGCGCCCCCGGCACCCCCGAGAGGAACAGCGCCTCGGCCTCGCCACGGGCCAGCCCGGTCAGCCGGGTGCGGTAGCCGTCGACCAGCCGGTAGCCGCCGGTCCTGCCCCGGTCGGCGTAGACGGGGACCCCGGCTTCGGAGAGGGCCTGCGCGTCCCGGGTGATGGTCCGTTCGGACACTTCCAGCTCACGGGCCAGTTCGCCCGCGGTCATGGAGGGTCTGGACTGAAGCAGGAGCACCATTTTGATCAGGCGGGCAGCACGCATATATCCATGATGCAGGGGAGCCCCCGCCAGTCATGACAGGGGCTCCCGACAAGCACGCACGGCCGCGTGGACCGTGATATAGGCGGTTCGGCCCGGGGGAAACCCGGGTCCGCCGGACCGCATCGGAGACCGGACCGCATCGGAGACCGGACCGCGCACAGCCTCGACCGCGTACAGCCTCGACCGCGTACAGCCTCGGCCGCGTACAGCCTCGACCGCGCACAGGCCGGACCGTTCAGTGGCCGACCGCTCAGAGGCCGTAGCGCTCCCGGGCCTCCACGACCCGCTCGGCCTTGATCTCGCCGCGGCGGGCCAGCTGCGCCAGCGTCGCCAGCACGATCGACCGGGCGTCGACCCCGAAGTGACGGCGGGCCGCCTCACGGGTGTCGGAGAGGCCGAAACCGTCCGTACCGAGCGAGGTGTAGTCCTGCTCCACCCACTGGCTGATCTGGTCGGGGACCTGACGCATCCAGTCGCTGACCGCGAGCACCGGACCTGGCGCGCCGGACAGCGCCCGGGTCACGTACGGCACCCGGTCCTCGCCGCGCAGCAGCGCCTCGTCCGCCTTCAGCGCGTCCCGGCGCAGCTCGCCCCAGGAGGTGGCGGACCAGACATCGGCGGTGACGCCCCAGTCGGCGGCGAGCAGTTCCTGCGCCTCCAGGGCCCAGTGGATCGCCGTACCGGACGCGATCAGCTGGGTGCGGGGGGCGTCGGGCGCCGCCGGGACACCCTCCTTGAAGCGGTACAGGCCCTTGAGGATGCCCTCCTCGACGCCTTCCGGCATCGCGGGCTGCGGCATGGGCTCGTTGTAGACCGTCAGGTAGTAGAAGACGTTCTCGGCGTCGGGGCCGTACATCCGCCGCAGACCGTCCTTGACGATCACCGCGACCTCGTACGCGAACGCCGGGTCGTAGTTGAGCGAGGCCGGGTTGGTGGACGCGATCAGGTGCGAGTGACCGTCCGCGTGCTGGAGGCCCTCGCCCGTCAGGGTCGTACGGCCCGCCGTGGCGCCGACGATGAAGCCCTTGCCGAGCTGGTCGGCGAGCTGCCACATCTGGTCGCCCGTGCGCTGCCAGCCGAACATCGAGTAGAAGATGTAGAACGGGATCATCGTCTCGCCGTGCGTCGCGTACGACGTCGCGGCGGCGATGAAGTCGGCCATGGAGCCGGCCTCGGTGATCCCCTCGTTGAGGATCTGGCCGTCCTTGGCCTCCTTGTAGTACATGATCTGGTCACGGTCGACCGGCTCGTACGTCTGACCGAGCGGCGAGTAGATGCCGGCGGACGGGAACAGCGCCTCCATACCGAAGGTGCGGGCCTCGTCCGGGACGATCGGGACCCAGCGCTTGCCGGTCTCCTTGTCCCGCATCAGGTCCTTCATCAGCCGTACGAACGCCATGGTGGTCGCCACGGACTGCTTGCCGGAACCCTTGTAGACCGCCTGGAACGGCTTGTCGGACGGCTCGGGCAGCGCCACCGCGTGCACCCGGCGGGCCGGGGCGGGGCCACCGAGCTGCGCCCGGCGTTCCTGGAGGTAGCGCACCTCGGGGGAGTCGGCGCCCGGGTGGCCGTACGGCACCAGGCTGTCGTCCAGCTTCGAGTCCGGGATCGGCAGCTCCAGCAGGTCGCGCATGGCGCGGAACTGCTCACCGGAGAGCTTCTTCATCTGGTGGTTGGCGTTGCGCGACTCGAAACCGGAGCCGAGCGTGTAGCCCTTCACCGTCTGCGCGAGGATCACGGTCGGCGCGCCCTTGTGGGCGATGGCCGCGCGGTACGCCGCGTACACCTTGCGGGCCTCGTGGCCACCGCGCGAGGTGAAGAAACACTCGGCGATCTTCGCGTCGGGCAGCAGCCGCGCCAGCTCGATCAGAGCCGGGTCGACGCCGAAGAAGTGCTCGCGGATGTACGCGACATCGCGGGTGGCGTACGTCTGGAACTGGGCGTCGGGCACCTGGCGCAGCCGGCGTACCAGCGCGCCCGTGGTGTCCAGGGCGAACAGCTCGTCCCAGGCGGAGCCCCACAGCGACTTCACGACGTTCCAGCCGGCGCCGCGGAACTGGGCCTCCAGCTCCTGCACGATCTTGAAGTTGGCGCGGACCGGGCCGTCGAGGCGCTGGAGGTTGCAGTTGATGACGAAGGTCAGGTTGTCCAGCTGCTCACGGGAGGCGAGCGCGAGGGCGGCCGTCGACTCGGGCTCGTCCATCTCGCCGTCACCGAGGAACGCCCAGACGTGCGAGGCGGAGGTGTCCTTGATGGAGCGGTTGGTCAGATAGCGGTTGAAGCGCGCCTGATAGATCGCGGAGAGCGGGCCGAGCCCCATCGAGACGGTGGGGAACTCCCAGAGCCAGGGCAGCCGGCGCGGGTGCGGATACGAGGGCAGGCCCTTGCCGCCCGCCTCCTGGCGGAAGTGGTCGAGGTCGGTCTCGGTCAGCCGGCCGTCGAGGAAGGCGCGGGCGTAGATGCCGGGGGAGGCGTGGCCCTGGATGTAGAGCTGGTCACCGGAGCCGTCCCCCTCTTTGCCCTTGAAGAAGTGGTTGAAGCCCGTCTCGTACAGCCAGGCCGCCGAGGCGAAGGTCGCGATGTGGCCGCCGACGCCGAAGCGGGCGCCACGGGTGACCATCGCGGCCGCGTTCCAGCGGTTCCAGGCGGTGATCCGGGACTCCATCTCCAGGTCGCCGTCGAACTCGGGCTCGGCGGCGGTCGGGATGGTGTTGACGTAATCGGTCTCCAGCAGCGCCGGTACGGGGACCCCGGCCGTTCCCGCGTGCTGGAGGGTGCGCCGCATCAGATACGCGGCGCGGTGCGGTCCCGCGTGTTCGGTGACGGCGTCGAGCGAGGCTGCCCATTCGGCGGTCTCCTCGGCGTCACGGTCCGGGAGCTGGTCGAGCTCGCTCGGGAGTTTGCCTACGGGGTCGGGCATGGTCGCCGCCTTCCGGACAGGAGGGGGGTGGGGAAGAAAGGGCCTTGTCTGGCAGGACAGGGCGGCGGGCTGGGTGCAGCCCGCCTTTGACTGTAAGGCGTTGATCGATGATCGATCAAAGGGTTGAAGGAAAAAACTTCTCGATATCAAGGAATTGGCATCCCGTGCCGTGTATAAGGGCACCGGGTGACGTTCGGGGATTCATGGCAGAACGGCACGAATCAGGCGCGCGGCGCACATCCGAGCACATGATCCTTCACCAGTGCGCCGATGCCCGGGTCCCGCCGTCTGAACGCCTCGACCAGCTCCTGGTGCTCCTCCGCGTACGACTTCTGTACGGTTCCCAGCCAGCGGATCGACAGCGCGGTGAAGACTTCGATGCCCAGCCCCTCCCAGGTGTGCAGCAGCACCCCGTTCCCGGCCGCCCGCACCAGCTCCCTGTGGAAGCCCACGGTGTGTCTGACCTGGGCCGTTCCATCGGCCGTCCGGTCCGCTCCGTACAGCGCCGTCACATGCGGCTCCAGCGCCGAGCAGTCCAGCGCGAGCCGCTCGGCGGCCAGCTCCGCCGCGATCTGTTCGAGCCCGGCCCGTACGGGATAGCTCTCCTCCAGATCGGCGGCGGTCAGATTCCGTACCCGTACGCCCTTGTTCGGCGCCGACTCGATCAGCCGCAGCGACTCCAGCTCCCGCAGGGCCTCGCGGACCGGGGTCTGGCTGACCTCCAGCTCGGTCGCGATCCGCCGCTCGACGATCCGCTCGCCGGGCTTCCAGCGGCCGCTGACGATCCCCTCCACGATGTGCTCGCGGATCTGTTCGCGCAGCGAGTGGACGACGGGCGCGGTCATGAAGGTGCTCCTAGGGGGCGGGGCCGATGGATAGACGATACGGCGAAGCCCCCGCCGGAGGGGATGCTCCGGCGGGGGCCGCTGTGTTTCAAGCCCGGTTCTGGTCGCTACAGACCGAGCTCGACCTCGAACTCGCCCGCTTCGAGGATCCCCTTGACCGCTGTCAGGTAGCGGGCGGCGTCGGCGCCGTCCACCAGGCGGTGGTCGTAGGAGAGCGCGACGTACGTCATGTCGCGCACCGCGATGGTCTCGCCGAGGTCCGGGTGGTTGATGACCACCGGGCGCTTGACGGTGGCGCCGATGCCCAGGATGGCGACCTGGTTCGGCGGCACGATGATCGTGTCGAAGAGCGCGCCACGCGAACCGGTGTTGCTGATGGTGAAGGTCGCACCGGCCAGATCGTCCGGCGTGATCTTGCTGGCGCGGACCGCGGCGGCCAGCTCCGCGGTCTTCTTGGAGATACCGGCGATGTTCAGGTCGCCCGCGCCCTTGATGACCGGCGTCATCAGACCCTTCTCGGAGTCCACGGCGATGCCGATGTTCTCCGAGTCGAAGTACGTGATGGTGCCCTCGTCCTCGTTGATCCGGGCGTTGATGACCGGGTGGGCCTTCAGCGCCTGGGCCGCCGCCTTGACGAAGAACGGCATCGGGGACAGCTTGACGCCCTCACGGGCGGCGAAGGAGTCCTTGGCCTGCGCGCGCAGCCGCATCAGCTTGGTGATGTCCACCTCGACCACGGAGGTCAGCTGGGCCTGCGTGTGCAGCGCCCTCATCATGTTGTCGCCGATGACCTTGCGCATCCGGGTCATCTTGACGGTCTGCCCGCGCAGCGGGGACGTCTCCAGCTTTGGCGCCTTCGGCGCGGCGGCGGGAGCGGCGGGGGCCGGGGCCTGCGCCCTGGTGGCGGCGGCCTTGATGGCCTCCGCCGCGGAGATGACGTCCTGCTTACGGATACGGCCGCCGACGCCGGTGCCCTTGAGGGAGCCCAGGTCGACCGCGTTCTCCGAGGCGAGCTTGCGGACCAGCGGCGTGACGTACGCGCCGTCGTCCCCGGCGGCCGGGGCGGGGGCCGCCACGGGAGCGGCCGGGGCGGCGGGCGCGGCCGGCGCGGGCGCCGCGACGGCGGGCGCGGCCTGGACCGACGCGGGGGCCGGAGCAGGAGCGGCCGGGGCGACCGGAGCGGGCGCCGCGACCGGGGCCGGGGCGGCCACCGGAGCGGGCGCGGCCGGGGCGGCGGGAGCCGCCGGGGCGGCACCCGGAGCGCCGATGACGGCGAGCCTGGCGCCGACCTCGGCGGTCTCGTCCTCGGCGACCACGATCTCCAGCAGCACACCGGAGACCGGGGCGGGGATCTCGGTGTCGACCTTGTCGGTGGAGACCTCCAGCAGCGGCTCGTCGGCCTCGACCGAGTCGCCGACCTCCTTCAGCCAGCGGGTGACGGTGCCCTCGGTGACCGACTCGCCCAGTGCGGGCAGCGTGACATCGGTACCGGTGGCGCCGCCCGCCGGGGCGGCCTCGGCGGCCGGCGCCGGGGCGGGCGCGGCCGGAGCCTCGGCCACCGGGGCCGGGGCGGGTGCGGCCACCGGCTCGGCGACCGGGGCGGGGGCGGCCTCGGCGGCGGGCGCCGGGGTCCCCGTACCGTCGTCGATGATGGCCAGCTCGGCGCCGACCTCGACGGTCTCGTCCTCGGCGACCTTGATGGAGGCCAGCACACCGGAGACCGGGGCCGGGATCTCGGTGTCGACCTTGTCGGTGGAGACCTCGAGCAGCGGCTCGTCGGCCTCGACGCGCTCGCCCTCGGCCTTCAGCCAACGGGTGACAGTGCCCTCGGTGACGCTCTCGCCGAGCGCCGGCAGGGTTACGGAAACCGCCATGGTTTCAGTTGCTCCTAACGGTGTGGTCTCCCCGGCTCGCGCGGAGCGCCGAGCGAGGGGACGTGCGGTAGTGGTCGTCGCGCCCGGACTGAAGCATCAGTCGTGGGAGTGGAGCGGCTTGCCGGCCAGGGCCAGGTGGGCCTCGCCGAGCGCCTCGCTCTGGGTCGGGTGGGCGTGGATGAGCTGCGCGACCTCGGCCGGCAGAGCCTCCCAGTTGTAGATCAGCTGCGCTTCGCCGACCTGCTCGCCCATACGGTCACCGACCATGTGGACGCCGACCACGGCACCGTCCTTGACCTGGACGAGCTTGATCTCGCCCGCGGTCTTGAGGATCTTGCTCTTGCCGTTGCCCGCGAGGTTGTACTTGAGGGCGACGACCTTGTCCGCGCCGTAGATCTCCTTGGCCTTCGCCTCGGTGATACCGACGGAGGCGACCTCGGGGTGCGAGTACGTCACCCGGGGCACGCCGTCGTAGTCGATCGGTACGGTCTTCAGACCGGCCAGCCGCTCCGCGACCAGGATGCCCTCGGCGAAGCCGACGTGCGCGAGCTGGAGGGTCGGGACGAGGTCGCCGACCGCGGAGATCGTCTCCACGTTCGTCCGCATGTACTCGTCGACGACGACATAGCCGCGGTCGAGGGCGACGCCCTGCTCCTCGTACCCGAGCCCCTGCGAGACCGGGCCGCGGCCGATCGCGACCAGCAGCACCTCCGCCTCGAAGGTCTTGCCGTCGGCCAGCGTGACGCGTACACCCGTCTCGGTGTACTCGGCCTGCTGGAAGAAGGTGCCGAGGTTGAACTTGATGCCGCGCTTGCGGAACGCGCGCTCCAGCAGCTTGGAGCTGTTCTCGTCCTCCAGCGGGGCCAGGTGCTTGAGGCCCTCGATGATGGTGACCTCGGTACCGAAGGACGTCCACGCCGAGGCGAACTCGACGCCGATGACGCCGCCGCCCAGGATGATCGCCGACTTGGGCACCCGGTCCAGCGTCAGCGCGTGGTCCGAGGAGATGATCCGGTTGCCGTCGATCTCCAGCCCCGGCAGCGACTTCGGTACGGAACCGGTCGCCAGCAGCACGTGACGGCCCCGGACCTGCTCGCCGTTGACCTCCACGGACGTGGGGGAGGACAGCCGGCCCTCACCCTCGATGTAGGTCACCTTGCGGGAGGCGACGAGACCCTGGAGGCCCTTGTACAGGCCCGCGATCACATCGTCCTTGTACTTGTGGACACCCGCGATGTCGATGCCCTCGAAGGTGGCCTTGACGCCGAACTGCTCGCTCTCGCGGGCCTGGTCGGCGACCTCGCCCGCGTGCAGCAGGGCCTTCGTGGGGATACAGCCGTTGTGCAGGCAGGTGCCGCCCAGCTTGTTCTTCTCGATCAGTGCGACGTCCAGGCCCAGCTGCGCTCCGCGCAGTGCCGCGGCGTAACCGCCGCTACCGCCGCCGAGGATCACTAGGTCGAAAACGGTGCTGGCGTCGTTCGCCACGTCACGTCCTCCATGCATGTGCGCCGGGCGCGGTCCGATGACCGGGCGGCGGCTGGTCTTCGGCCGCTGTCTCAATCGGCCCTGTGGTGGGGGCCCTGTCCTGCCGGTTACCCATCTTCGCACGGTGCGCCGCCCGGCGGGGTCCGGGGTGCGGTGGCCGCCACCACACCCCGGACCCCGCAGGACGCCGGGCCGGGAAGATCAGCCCAGGTCGCCCGAGGCGGTGCGCTCCGCCAGCTTCACCAGGGTCCGGACGGAGGATCCCGTACCGCCCTTGGGGGTGTAGCCGTACGGCGCGCCCTCGTGGAAGGCCGGGCCCGCGATGTCCAGGTGGGCCCAGGCGATGCCCTCGCCGACGAACTCCTTCAGGAAGAGACCGGCGACCAGACCGCCGCCCATCCGCTCACCCATGTTGGCGAGGTCGGCAGTCGGGGAGTCCATGCCCTTGCGCAGGTACGAGGGGAGCGGCATCGGCCAGGCCGCCTCGCCGACCTCCTCGGCGATCTCGTACACGGAGGTACGGAACGCGTCGTCGTTCGACATGATGCCGAAGGTACGGTTCCCCAGCGCCAGCATCATCGCGCCGGTCAGGGTCGCCACGTCGACGATCGCGTCCGGGTTCTCCTCCGAGGCGCGGGTCAGCGCGTCGGCCAGCACGAGCCGGCCCTCGGCGTCGGTGTTGAGGACCTCGACGGTCTTGCCGCTGTACATGCGCAGGACGTCGCCGGGGCGGGTGGCGGTGCCGGACGGCATGTTCTCCGCCAGGGCCAGCCAGCCGGTGACGTTCACGGCGACGCCGAGGCGCGCGACGGTCACGACGGCCGCGAACACGGCGGCGGCGCCGCTCATGTCGCACTTCATGGTCTCGTTGTGACCGGCGGGCTTCAGCGAGATGCCGCCCGAGTCGTAGGTGATGCCCTTGCCGACGAGGGCGAGGGTCTTCGTGGCCTCGGGGTGCGTGTAGGTGAGCTTGACCAGCCGCGGCGGGTTGGCCGAGCCCTGGCCGACGCCGAGGATGCCGCCGTAGCCGCCCTTGGCGAGCGCCTTCTCGTCGAGGACCTGCACCTTGATGCCGTTCTCCTTGCCGGCGGCGGTGGCCACGGCGGCGAAGGCTTCGGGCGTCAGGTCGTTCGGCGGGGTGTTGACCAGGTCGCGGGCGCGGTTGATCTCCTCGGTCAGCGCGACGGCACGGTCGGCGGCGGCCTTGTGGGCCTTGTCGCGCGGCTTCGCTCCGACGATCGTGACCTCGGCGAGCGGCCGCTTCGGGCCGCTCTCGCCCTTCGCGGCGCCCTGGTAGGCGGTGAAGGCGTACGCGCCGAGCAGGGCGCCCTCCGCGATGGCCTCGATGTCCTCGGACGCCTCGACGGGCAGCGCGAACACGGCCTTCCTGACGCCGGTCAGCGCGCGCGCCGCGGTACCGGCCGCCCGGCGCAGCGTCTCGGGGTCGTACGTCCCGTTCTTGTCCGGTACGGGGCCGAGCCCGACCGCCAGGACCACCGGGGCCTTCAGCCCGGCCGGGGAGGGCAGCTTCGTCACCTCGCCCTCACCACCCGAGGCGCCGAGTGTCTCCAGTACGGCGGCGAGCCTGCCGTCGAACGCCTGGTCCACGGCCTCGGCGCCCTGCGCCGCTACCGGTCCGCCGGAGCCCTTCGCGACGCCGACGACGATCACGTCGGCGCGCGGCGTCGCCGCGCCAGAAGGCTTGAGAGTGAGAGCAGTCACGGTGGTGAAATCTCGCTTCCGTTGAGTTCGTTGCCGGTCGAGGGGTGGGCCGACCTGGCCCGTCGCACCGTACGGACCAGGCGTGAACCGGCCCCGGGTGCGGCGGGAACGAGCCTACGCTCGGTGATGTACGACGCGGACAGTGCCGCCGATTTCGCGCTCCGGCCGGTCCCGGCCCGGCGCTCCGGGAGGCTCAGCCCAGCGCCAGCGCGATCAGCGCCGCCGTCCCGGCCGTCTCGGCGAGCGCGCCGAAGACATCGCCGGTGACTCCGCCGAACCGGCGTACACAGTGGCGCAGAAGGAGCTGGGCGGCCGTCAGGGCCGCGAGGACGGCGAGCGCGTGGTGCACGGCGGCGACCGGGCCGAACAGGGCGCCGGCCGCCGCACCCGCCAGGGTCACCGGAGCCGCCACGGCCAGCGCGGACCGGGTCGTCACGGCCCCCGCGACCACGGCGCCCAGCCCCTCGGGGCGGGCCGGCGGGACGCCCGTACGGCAGGCGAGGGTGAGGGCGAGCCGGGCGGCGACCGCGCCGAGGACGACGGCCGCCGCGCCCCGGGCCGGGTCCTCGCCGTACAGCTCGCTCACGGCCGCGAACTGCGCGAGCAGGGTCAGCAGCAGCGTGATGACGCCGAACGGGCCGATGTCGGACCGCTTCATGATGCGCAGCGCGTCCTCGGCGGGCTTGGCGCTGCCGAGCCCGTCCGCGGTGTCGGCGAGCCCGTCGAGGTGCAGGCCGCGGGTGAGGACCGCGGGGACGGCGACGGCGGCCACGGCGGCGAGCGGCGGCGCCGCGCCCGCGAGCAGGAGCAGCGCGCCGAGGCCCGCCGCGCAGCCGCCCACCGCCAGTCCGGCGAGGGGCGCGCAGAGCATCCCGGCGCGCGCGGCGGCGCGGTCCCAGCGCGCCACCCGGACCGGGAACGCGGTGAGGGTGCCGAAGGCGAACCGCGCGCCCTCGGCCACCGAGGCGCGTCCGGCGTGCCCGGCGTGTCCGGTGCGCCGATCGAGATCGGCCGGGTCCATGGGGGTCATCGCGCGAGGGTAGCCCGGGGCCCGGTCCGGGACATCCGGCGAACAGCGCTAAATTGCGCATAACTGACCGTACGTAACCGTCGGAAGCGGGTGGCATGGGTCACTGGTTCCACCAGAACATCGTCGAGCCGGGCAAGCTCCCCACGCTCCTCGCCCTCACCTCGTTCGTCCTCACCTTCGCCCTGACCCGTACGGTCACCCGGCTGATCCGGGCCGGGAAGGGGCCGTTCCGCGACATCACGCCCGGCGGGGTCCACATCCACCATGTGGTGCCCGGGGTGATTCTGACCGTGGTCGGCGGCTTCGGCGCGGTCGGCAGCGGGCGGCACGGCTTCGGCGCCTCGGCCTGCGCGGTCGTCTTCGGCGTCGGGGTGGGGCTGGTGCTCGACGAGTTCGCGCTGATCCTGCACCTCCAGGACGTCTACTGGAGCGAGCAGGGCCGTCGGAGCGTCGAGGTGGTGATCCTGGCCGCCGCGCTGGCGCTGCTGGTGCTCAGCGGGTTCTCGCCGCTGGGCGTCGACTCGCTGTCGCCGGACGAGCGCCAGGGCCGCGCCTCGGCCGCGCTCACCCTGCTGGGCAACTTCGCGTTCGTGCTGGTCACGCTCTACAAGGGCAAGCCGCGGATGGCGCTGATCGGCGTCCTGGTGCCCTTCGTCGCGCTGATCGGCTCGCTCCGGCTGGCCGGGCCGCGCTCCCCGTACGCCCGGCGCTTCTACCGGCGCCGCCCGCGCGCCCGCGCCAAGGCCGATCTGCGCGCGCGCCGGCGCGAGGCGCGCTGGGCGGGGCCCCGCCGCCGGATCGAGGACTGGATCGGCGGCACGCCCGACCGCTGAGCGGTGCCGGCCCACTTCCCCGACAGGGCCGCGCAGGCCACCCCGACCGCAGCCAGCGCCGCCAGATGCTCCCGGCCCGCCAGATTGTCCTTGACGACGCACTCGGCGATCAGCGCGGCGACCAGCACCGCGCCCGTCCACCGCGCGCGGTAGCGCCAGCACAGGAAGAGCCCCAGCCCCACCACGGCCGCCGAGGGCCCGGTGTCGACGATCCGAGCGTCCGACGCGGGCAGCCCGAGGAACGCGTCCGGGCCCAGCGCGATCCCGACGCGCGCGTACAGCGTCCCGGCCAGCGTCGCCATGTACGCGATCAGCAGCGTCCGCCGCCGCCCCAGACAGATCTCCGCCAGCCCGAACACCACCAGGATCTGCGCCAGCGCGCCCCACACCGGAAGGTCCAGCGCCGGTACGAACAGGGACAGCGGGGTACGCAGCAGGGCCGCCCAGAGCGGATCCTCGGCCCGCACCGCGCCGATGGCCGTCACCGGGCCGTACCCCCAGCTCTGGTTCTGTACGAGGTGGAGCAGCGCGGTCAGGGCCACGGCGGCCAGGGTCAGGGGCGCCGCCGTCCACCCGCGCGCCGCCAGCCCCCGCCGTACCGTCGGACACAGCTCCCCCCACTCCCGGCGCGCGAACCGGCGTACGGAACGGCGTATGGACCGGCGTACGGAAGCCCCGCGCGCCCCCACGGCCCCGCGCGCCCCCACGGCCCCGCGCGCCCCCACGGCCCCGCGCGCCCCCACGGCCCTGCGCGCCCCCGAGGATCCGCGCGCCCGTCCGCCCTCGTCCCCACCCGTCACCGGCGGCTCTCCAGTCGTCTCCGGTGCAGCCAGCCCGGCAGCCCGGGGGCCTCCAGGAAGCCTTCCGCGCGGCCCGCCGCCACCCCGATGCGCAGCAGGTCGGCGCTCTTCTCGAAGAGCATGAAGCGCGGCTCCCAGATCGGCCGGTACTTCGCGTTGGCGCGGTACAGCGACTCGATCTGCCACCAGCGCGAGAAGAAGCTGAGCAGCGAACGCCACAGTCGCAGCACCGGCCCCGCGCCCAGCTTCGCGCCGCGCTCGAAGACCGACCGGAACATCGCGAAGTTGAGCGAGACCTGGACGATCCCGACCTCCCCGGCGTGCTGGAGGAGTTCGATGACCATGAACTCCATCAGCCCGTTCTCGCTGTCCCGGTCACGGCGCATCAGATCGAGCGACAGCCCTTCGGGACCCCACGGCACGAAGCTCAGCACCGCCCTCAGGACGCCGTCGCCGTCATGGCATTCGAGCATCACGCAGCGGCCGTCGTCCGGGTCGCCGAGCCGGCCCAGGGCCATCGAGAAGCCGCGTTCGGTCGCGCCGTCGCGCCAGTCGTCGGCCCGGCGCAGCAGCTCGGCCATCTCCTCGGCGGGGATGTCCTCGTGGCGCCGGACCGTGACCCGGTACCCGGCGCGCGCGACCCGGTTGTACGCCTGGCGCACGGTCCGCATCGCGCGCCCCTCCAGGGTGAATTCGGCGGTCTCCACGATCGCCTCGTCGCCCAGCTCCAGCGCGTTCATCCCATGCCGGGCGTAGACCGTGCCCGCCTCCTCGCTCGTGCCCATCACGGCGGGGATCCAGCCGTGCTCCCGGGCCTCGGCGAGCCAGGCGTCGATCGCGCCGGGCCAGGCCTCCGGGTCGCCGATCGGGTCGCCGGACGCGAGCGAGACCCCGCCGACCACGCGGTAGGTGACGGCGGACTTCCCGGACGGCGACCACATGACGCTCTTCTCGCGGCGCAGCGCGAAGTACCCGAGCGAGTCGCGGTCGCCGTACTTGTCCAGCAGCACCCGCAGCCGCGTCTCGTCGTCCTCCGTCAGCGGGTCGACGATCCGGCGCGAGCGGAAGGCCGCGTACACCACGGCGAGGAGCAGCAGCGTCGACAGGACGTTGATCGACACATTGACCCAGCCGGGGGTGGAGATCCCGGGGAAGGCGTCGGTGTCGGTCAGCGAGACCAGCCGCGAGGTGCCGTACCGCCAGCGGTCGGTGAACGTACCGCCGTGGCCGGTGTTGGTGACGGTGACCAGCAGCGCGGCCAGCAGCGAGGCGGTCAGCCCGCCGACGAGCGCGACGGCCACCGCCAGCTTCGGGTTGGAGCGGTCGCCCTTGGCGTAGAACTCGCGCCGCCCCAGCAGCAGCGAGAGCACGAACGCGGCCGTCAGGAAGAGCGAGACCCAGTTCTGGGTGTACGCCCTCTCCTCGGAGAAGGTCATCGCGAAGACGAACAGCAGCAGGAAGAGCGACGAGAGCACCATGTTGAGGATCCAGGCCGCACGTTTGCGTCGGCGCATGGTGATCGCGAGGAAGAGGGTGAAGACCCCGGAGGCGAAACCCGCGGTGAGCAGGTACGGGGTGAAGAAGTTAGCGGTGTTGTGTCGCCGCAGATCCTGGCCGAAGGAGACCCAGACGGCGCTCAGGAAGTTGATGAAGGTGATGGCGCGCAGGTACCAGATGGCGAACGCGGCGGCGCGCTGTGAACGGACCCTGCCCCGGGCGGGGCCCGTGGCGGGCGGGGTGTTCCGGCTCGATCGATCGGCAGACAACTGAACTTCTCCCATGAAACGTGATGATATGGGGCATCACGCTCCGTACTGGGTGATGCGACTGCCCCGGGGTCGGCCGCATCCGATGCCTTGGACCGACCGGCACAGGGGGAGCGGCGTCACGGGGTTGGATGCGCGCGGCTGCGGCGTTGTCGTCCCTCACCATGGCTCCGCCATGCCTCGGTCCTCCGCCGTGCGGCCACACGCACCCAGCTCCGCTCCTTCTCCCCCCTCATGTGCCGGTCGGTCCTACTCGGTGATGGTCACCGCGTCCTGAGCCCCGGCCCCGGTGGGCTCCGCGGACTCCTCGGCGGTGTCGGGTCCGGGCCGCTCGGGAAGCTCCGCGGCGAGTGCGGCGGCGGCCTGTACGAGCGGGAGCGCGAGCAGCGCCCCGGATCCCTCGCCTACAGAGACGCCCTGATCGAGCAATGGGTTCAGTGCCATTCGGTCCAGTGCCTTCGCCTGCGCGGGCTCCCCGCTCAGCTGCCCGGCCAGCCACCAGTCGGGGGCGCGGAACGCGGCCCGCTGCCCGACCAGCGCGCAGGCCGCCGAGACCACCCCGTCCAGGATCACCGGCATCCGCCGTACCGCGCTCTGGAGCAGGAACCCGGTCGTCGCGGCCAGATCCGCGCCGCCCACCGTCGCCAGCAGCTCCAGCTGGTCGCCGAGGACCGGCCGCGCCCGGCGCAGCGCGTCCCGGACCGCCGCGCACTTGCGCATCCACGCCAGGTCGTCGATGCCCGCCCCGCCGCGCCCGGTGACCACCGAGGCGTCCGTGCCGCACAGCGCGGCGATCAGGGTGGCCGCGCTGGTCGTCCCGCCGACGCTCAGATCGCCGAGGACGACGAGGTCCGTCCCCGAGTCCGCCTCCTCGTCCGCGATGGCCATGCCGAGGCGTACGGCCATCTCGGCCTCCACCGGCGTCAGCGCGTCCTCGATGTCGATCCGCCCGCTGCCCCGGCGCACCCGGTGGCGTACCACCTCGTCGGGCAGCAGCGCCGGGTCGCAGTCCAGCCCGGCGTCCACGATCCGCACCGGCACCTGGGCCCGCCGGGCCAGGACCGCGATCGGGCTCCCGCCCTCCAGGACCGCCCGCACCAGCAGATGCGCGCCGCCCGCCGGGCGCCCCGACACGCCGAGCCGGGCCACCCCGTGATCCCCGGCGAAGAGCACCACGCGCGGCTGCCGGACGGCCTTCACCGGTACGGAGCCCTGGGCGGCGGCCAGCCACTCGGCCAGCTCGTCCAGCCGCCCGAGCGCCCCCGGCGGCACGGTCAGCCGCTCCCGGCGTTCCTCGGCTTCGCGCCGGACCCCGCTGTCGGGGCGCTCGATCAGATCGGAGAAGTCGTCGAGATTAAGCGAACTCATCCGGCGACAGTACCGCCCCGGCGCCCGCTCACCGAAGCCGCACCGGCTGCCCCGCGACCACCAGCAGCACCTGCTCGCACTCGGCCGCCACCGCCGCGTTCAGCCGCCCCAGTTCGTCCCGGAAGCGGCGTCCGGACGCCGTCGCGGGGACCACTCCGCCGCCCACCTCGTTGGTCACGGCGACGACCGTGCGCCGGGTCTCCCGTACGGCGCGCACCAGCTCCCCGGTCCGCTCGCGCAGGGCCTTCGCGCCGTCGCGGTACCAGGCGTCGTCGTCCCACGCGGCCACCCGGTCCATCGCGTCCGTCAGCCACAGCGACAGGCAGTCGATCAGCAGCGGGGGCCCGTCCCGGCCGAGCAGCGGCACCAGCTCGCAGGTCTCCACGGTGCGCCAGGAGGCCGGGCGCCGGTCGCGGTGCAGCCGGACCCGGGCGGCCCACTCCGCGTCGCCCTCACGGCCGCCGCCCGTCGCCACGTACACCACCCCGGGGAACGAGGTCAGCCGCCGCTCGGCCTCCCAGGACTTGCCGGACCGCGCCCCGCCCGTCACCAGCGTGCGCCGGGGCACTTCCGGTACGGGGTGGTACGCGCCCACCGTCAGGGTCGTCCCGTCCGGGACGGCCCGCGCACCCGCCGCCGCGAGCCTGCGGTCGAGTTCGTCGCCGGGCGGGACGTCGTGGTCGAGATGGACGGCGATCAGCTCGGTCGCGGGCCCGATCGCCCCGGTCGCCCGCAGCCGCGCCACCGCGTCGGGCCGGCCGGTGATATCCGCGACGACCATGTCGTACGGGGCGTCGGCGACCGCGGACACCCCGGCGGGCGCGCCGCCCGGCGGCAGGTACAGCAGCCGTTCGCCACCGGACGCGGTGACCTCGTACCCCGTGCCCGGCGCGTCCATCGGCACGGCCCGCACCCGGTGCCCGCCGAGCAGCGTCAGCACCCGGCCGTCCGCGACGCGCCCCGCCGCGGGCAGCCCGGCGGGCAGTTCCACGGCGGGCCCGTCGTGCGGATGGGTGAGCAGGACCTGCCGCACCCCGCCCGGCGAACGGCCGGCGCGGGCGGCGGCGAACGCGGCCCCGGGCGTCAGATCCAGCAGCAGTACGCCGTCCACCAGCAGCGCGGTGGCGGCACGGGCCCACTCCCCGCGGGCGGTCGCGCAGGCGGCGCAGGGGCAGTGGGGGCGGGGGAGTCCGGCGGGGGCTCCGGTGCCGAGCAGAGTCAGTTCCACGAGGATGATCCTCCCGCGTCACCGCTCAGGGTGCGCGCCCGGCTACGCTGCGGGCAGGAAATCGATCGGTTCCGTGGTATCCGGGAGGCGCACATGGCGTGGACGTGGCGGTTCGAGAAGGCCGACGGTACGGAGGTCGAACCGGCGGTGGAGCCGGAGGAGTTCACCACACAGGGCGACGCGGAGTCCTGGGTCGGCGAGGAATGGAAGGCCCTCCTGACCGGCGGCGCCGACCAGGTCGTCCTCTTCGAGGACGGCAGCCGGATCTACGGCCCGATGAGCCTGCGGGCCGACGAGTCCTGACCGGCCGGAACGACGAGGCGCCCGCGCCCCCGGAACACCGGGGTGCGGGCGCTTTCCCACGCCCGCGGTCCGCGTCCGTAGTACGGGCCCGCATCTCGTAGTACGTGCCTACATCTCGCCCAGCGTGACCTCCACCGTCTTCGCCGTACCGCCGCGCGTGTAGGTGACCTTCACCTTCTGGCCGGGCTTGTCCGAGGCCAGCGCCTCGGAGAGGGAGGCGATCGTCGTCACCGGGGTGTCGTCGACGCGGGTGATGATGTCCTCCGCCCGGATGCCCGCGGCGGCCGCCGCGCCGCCCTTGGTGGTGGCGACGACCGCGACCCCGGCGGGGCGGAACCCGGCGTCGAGGACGGTGCGGCCGGTGATGCCGAGGGCGGCCCGGCCGGAGTCGGTGACCTTGCCGTACCGGATGATCTGGTCGGCGACGGTCTTCACCATCGACGCGGGGATCGCGAAGCCGATGCCGGGCGCGGCGCCGCCGCCCAGCTGCTGGTCGGTGGCGGCGAGGGTGGGGATGCCGATCACCTCGCTGTCGAGGTTGACCAGGGCGCCCCCGCTGTTGCCCGGGTTGATCGCGGCGGAGGTCTGGACCATGTTGGGGATGGTCGCCCCGGTGCCGCCGTCCGTCGAGCCCTCGCTGACGGTCCGGCCCACGGCCGAGACGATGCCCTGGGTGACGCTGCCGGAGAGCCCCAGCGGCGACCCCATGGCCAGGACGATCTGGCCGACCGCGACCTTCGAACTGTCGCCGAACTTCGCGGCCTTCAGCCCCGGCGGCAGCTGGTCGAGCTTGATCACGGCGAGATCCTGCTCAGGGAAGCTGGAGACCAGCCGCGCGTTCAGCGGCTGCTCGCTGTTGGCCACGGTGACCGAGAACGACCGCCGCCCGTCGACCACATGGGCGTTGGTGACGATATGGCCCCGGTCGTCGTAGGCGATGCCCGAGCCCAGACTGTTCCCGGACTCGATCTGGACGACGGACGGCAGTACGTCCTTGATCACGGCCTCGTAGTGGCTCTGGAGCTCGTCGCCGCTGCGCCGCTCCACCGCCGCCCGCGTCATGACGTCGGCGTCCGGGGCGCCCGGGGCCGTACCCGAGCCGGAGCAGCCCGCGAGCGCGACCGCGCAGGCCGAGGCGGTCAGGGCGAGGGGGATCCGGTGCCGGGCGCGGCGGCGAGAGGAAGCGTTCATGCCCGGATTATCCCGTTCGTCCTCCGGGGGGTGCCTGCGGTACGCCGCCGATCAGGGGGTACGGGGCACGGGCACCGGGGCGTCCGACGCCGCCAGGAACTGGGTCGCCGCCAGCTCCCCGTACAGCGGATCGGCCGCCACCAGCTCGTCGTGGGTGCCCACCGCCCGTACCCGGCCCGCGTCCATCACCACGATCCGGTCCGCGAGCGTCACCGTCGACAGCCGGTGCGCCACCACCAGCACCGTCACCTCCCGGGAGACCTCCGCCACCACGTCCCGCAGCGCCAGCTCGTTGACCGCGTCCAGCTGGGAGGTCGCCTCGTCCAGGAGCAGCAGCCGGGGCCCGCGCAGCAGCGCCCGCGCGATGGCCACCCGCTGCCGCTCGCCGCCCGACAGCTTGGAGCCGCGATGGCCGACGAGCGTCTCCAGACCGTCCGGGAGCCGCTCCACCAACTGGTCCAGCCTCGCCCGTACGAGAACCTCGCGTATCGCCTCCTCGGAGGCGTCCGGCGCGGCGAAGAGCAGGTTCTCACGGAGCGTCCCGGCCAGCACGGGAGAATCCTGCTCGACATAGCCGATCGTGGCGCGCAGCTCGGCGAGCGGCCAGTCGCGGACATCCCGCCCGTCGACCAGGATCCGGCCGCCGCTCGCCTCGTAGAACCGCTCCACCAGCCCGAAGACAGTGGTCTTGCCCGCGCCCGAGGGGCCGACGAAGGCCGTCATCCCCGGTCCCGGCACCTCGAAGGTGACGCCGTGATGGACGTACGGAAGATCGTCGCGGTAGCGGAAGGTGACGTCCTCGAAGGCGACGGAGGCGGGCGCCCGCTCCCCGCCGAAGACCGGCGCCACGGGCTCCAGCGTCTCCGTCTCCAGCCGCTCCGCCTCCACGAGCCGTGCGACCGCCGCCGACCCCACCTGGTACTGCGAGACGGCGTCCACCAGCTTCGACACCGGGTCGATCAGATAGAACAGGAACAGCAGGAACGCGACGAGCGTCGATACGGAGATGGCGCCCGAGGCCACCCGCGCCCCGCCGACCCCCAGCACCGCCAGGAACGACACCTGCACGGCCAGCCCCACCGACGACCCGGCGATCGTCCGCCACTTCGCCGCCTTGACCCCGCTCCGCCACGCCTCCCGGGCCGCCGCCTCGACCACGGCGGTCTCCCGCTCCTCGGCGCCGGACGCCTTGACCGTACGGAACGCGCCGAAGACCCGCTCCAGCACGGCGGACATCCGCCCCACCGACTCCTGCGAGCGCTTGGTCGCCTCGGCGATCCTCGGCATCACCAGCGCGACCGCGCCGCCGATCACCACGATCACCACGAGGGTCACCCCCAGCAGCACCGCGTCCATCAGCCCCATCAGCACGATCGTCGCCAGGAACGCCAGGCTGCCGGTGCCCGCCGACACGATCGACTGGGTCGTGACCGCGCGCAGCAGGGTGGTGTCCGAGGTGATCCGGGACATCAGATCGCCCGGCTGGGTCCGCTCCACCTCGGGGAGCCGCAGCCGCAGCAGCCGGCCGATCAGGGTGCGGCGGGCGGCCAGCACGACGGACTCGGCGGTCCGCTCCAGCAGATACGAACCGGCCGCCTCGATGGCCGTACCGAGCACCACCAGACCGGTGAGCAGCAGCAGGATCCCGGTGATCGAACCGTTCCCGCCGAGCCGGTCGACCAGTTCCTTGGCGGCGAGCGGCTGAGCCAGCCCGCCGACGGCGCCGAGCAGCGACAGCAGCGCGCCGAGGGCGACGATCCGCCGGTGCGGCCGGACGTGCCGGTACAGCGCCTGCCAGGTCTCCCGGGCGGTCGGCGCGGCGGTCCCGGCGCTCCCGTCGATCGTCGTACCGTCGGCTGCGGTGCTCACGTCCCGGCTCACTCCCGTACGGACGCGGAACCGCGCCCCGCGCCTGTCCCGGCGACCGCCGACTCAGCCACGGACCCCGCACAGATGCAGCAGCGCCGCCACCCTGCGGTACGGCTCGGTGCGCCCCGCCCGGTCCTCGGCGGCCAGCAGCCGGTCCAGCTCCCCGTCGCCGGGCGGCAGCGCGTCATCGGCGGCGCCGTCGGTGAAGACCCGCACGCCGTACCAGGCACGCAGCGGCGCGGCGATCCCCGCCAGCGTCGCGGTCAGCTCCTCCAGCCGGTCGGCGCGGGCCCGCAGCCCCAGCCGGTTGGTGTACGTGTCCGCCTCGAAGGCGTCCAGGGCCCCCGCCCAGTCCCCGGCCAGCCCCGGCCGCATGGCCAGCGTGTCACCGTTGCGCACGAGCAGGGACAGCAGACCGCCCGGCGCCAGCATCCTGGCCAGCCCCGCGAGCAGAGCGTCCGGCTCGTTGACGTACATCAGCACGCCGTGGCACAGGACGACGTCGAAGCTGCCGGGGAGGAAGTGCACCCCGGTCTCCAGCCCGTCGCCCTCGACCAGGGTGACGCGCTCCTGTATGCCCGCGGGCTCGGTCGCGAAGGTCTCGCGGGCCGTGGCCAGCATCCCGGCGTCGGACTCCAGGCCGGTCACGGTGTGCCCGGCGCGGGCCAGCCGCAGCGCCTGGGTGCCCTGTCCCATGCCGACGTCGAGCACCCGCAGCCGCTGCCCGACCGGGAAGCGGGCGGTGATCTGCTCGTCGATCTGGCGCGCCACCATCTCCTGGCGTACGACATTGCGGAGCCCGCCGAGCCCGGCGAGCCAGCTCGCCGAGGCTCCCGCGAAGCCGGGGATCTCAGCGCTCAGGGCCGCTCTCCGCGCTTGACCTGCGGCTTGGGCAGCCGCAGACGGCGCATCTGGAGCGTGCGCATCAGACCGTAGGCCACGGCACCCCGCTTGGGGGTGTCCGGAAAGCGCTCGTTGAGCTGCTTCCTCAGGCGGAACGAGAGACCGATCGAGTCGACGATGATCAGCACGATCACACCGAGCCACAGCAACAGCGCGATGTTCTGCAACGCGCCGACCCTGACCATGCTGAGCACCAGGATCACCACCGCGAGCGGCAGGAAGAACTCGGCGATGGCGAACCGGGAGTCCACGAAATCGCGGACGAACCGGCGCACCGGGCCCTTGTCACGGACGGGCAGATAGCGCTCGTCACCATTGGCGAGCGCCTCGCGCTGCCTGGCCAGATCCACGCGGCGCGCCTCGCGCTGGCGCTTCATGGCCGTCTTGCGGTCGGTCGGCGTCGTGGAGGCGCGGCGTCGCTGCGACTCGGCCTCACTGCGCTTCGGGGTCGGGCGGCCCTTGGGGGCCTGCGGGTCGCGGGGCGTGGAGAGGTCCGGCGTCACCTGGGTGGCGGCGGCCTTCTCTTCCTTGGAGCGGCTTCGGAACACAAAACCCAAGGGTACGGGTTGCCGTGGTGGGACCCCACCCCCATGGGGAACGATCCCGCAACGCCCTGCGTCTGGTATATGACGCGGCTCCGCGACGACCGTCTACTCCTTGCGCCCGATCCGGGAGCGGAGCAGTCGTCCTTGGGGAGGAGCGCATCCGCGCCGGAACAGTGCGGTAATGGAGGCAGGGCCCGTACTGTGGGTTCTGTTGGAGTGCTGTAAGCCGGTGTCCGTCAGAAGGGGGCGCGCGAAGCCCATGAGCGGTGTCATGAAGCGTATGGGGATGATCTTCCGCGCGAAAGCCAACAAGGCCCTTGACCGGGCCGAGGATCCGCGCGAGACCCTTGATTACTCGTATCAGAAGCAGCTCGAACTGCTCCAGAAGGTACGCCGCGGGGTCGCCGATGTGGCGACCTCCCGCAAGCGTCTGGAGCTGCAGCTGAACCAGTTGCAGGGCCAGTCGTCCAAGCTGGAGGACCAGGGCCGCAAGGCGCTGGCGCTCGGCCGCGAGGACCTGGCCCGCGAGGCGCTGTCGCGGCGCGCCTCGCTCCAGCAGCAGGTCACCGACCTGGAGACGCAGCATCAGACGCTCCAGGGCGAGGAGGAGAAGCTCACGCTCGCCGCGCAGCGCCTCCAGGCCAAGGTGGACGCCTTCCGTACGAAGAAGGAGACCATCAAGGCCACCTACACCGCCGCCCAGGCGCAGACCCGGATCGGGGAGGCGTTCTCGGGCATCTCCGAGGAGATGGGCGACGTCGGCCTGGCGATCCAGCGCGCGGAGGACAAGACCGCGCAGCTCCAGGCCCGTGCGGGCGCCATCGACGAGCTGCTGGCCTCCGGCGCCCTGGACGACCAGTCCGGGATGGCGAAGGACGACATCGCCGCCGAGCTGGACCGGATCTCCGGCGGTACGGACGTCGAGCTGGAGCTCCAGCGGATGAAGGCGGAGCTGGCGGGCGGTTCGTCGAAGCAGGCGATCGAAGGCGGCGCGGCCGGCGCGACCCCGCAGGACACACCCACCACCAACAAGTTCGACAAACAGTAGGGGCTCGTCATGATCGTACGGATCATGGGGGAGGGCCAGCTGAAGCTGGCCGACAGCCACTTCGACGAGCTGAACAAGCTCGACGACGAGTTGCTGACCGAGGTCAGGAGCGGTGACGGGGACGGCTTCCGCCGTACCTTCCACGCGCTGCTGGCCAAGGTCCGCGAGCTGGGCGAGCCGCTCGCCGACGACACCCTGGAGCCGTCCGAGCTGATCCTCCCGGCCCCCGGCGCGACCCTGGAAGAGGTCCGCGAGCTGCTGGACGACAGCGACGACGGCCTGATCCCGGGATCCTGACGACCACCCCGGTCGTCCGTACGTCCCGACATCCGGTGCCCCCCGCACCCCGGCCACCGCGCGCCCCCGTCCCGCCGCCCCACCGGGCGCGGGAACGGGGGCGCGGCTCCACGGGCCCTGATCCGAAGGCCCTGGGAGGCGCACCCACATGACCGCCCCGGACACCGCGTTCACCCGTGCGCGGCGGTGGGCGCACGCGCACTGGCTCGCGGCGGACGGTGTCCTGGCCGCCGCCCTGCTCGCCGCCATGGTCTTCACGTCGTTGACCGGCCACGGCGGCCCGAACGGCCCCACCTTCGGCACCCGCACCCCCAGCGTCCTCACCGTCGTGTTCATGGTGGCCGCCGCCACCGCGCTGGTCTTCCGGCGCCGCGCCCCCCGGAGCGTCCTGCTGTGCACCGGCGGGCTCACCCTGGGCCAGCTCTTCGCCGGCCACCCGGCCGCCCCCGTCCTCATGACCACCGTCGTCGCGCTCTACACCGTCGCCTCGCGCACGGACCGCCCCACCACCTGGCGGGTCGGCTTCGCCACCATGGCCGTGCTCAGCGCGGTCGCCCTGGGCTTCGGCCCCGGGCCCTGGTACGCCCAGGAGAACCTGGGGGTCTTCGCCTGGACGGGCATGGCGAGCGCCGCCGGTGACGCCGTCCGCAGCCGCCGCGCCTTCATCGGCGCGATACGGGAGCGCGCGGAACGCGCCGAGCGCACCCGCGAGGAGGAGGCGCGCCGGCGCGTCGCCGAGGAACGCCTGCGCATCGCCCGCGATCTGCACGATGTCGTCGCGCACCACATCGCCCTGGTCAATGTCCAGGCGGGCGTCGCCTCCCACGTCATGGACAGACGCCCCGACCAGGCGAAGGAGGCGCTCGCGCAGGTACGGGCGGCCAGCCGCTCCGCGCTCGGCGAACTGCGCGCCACCGTCGGGCTGCTCCGCCAGTCCGGCGACCCGGCGGCCCCCACCGAACCGGCCCCCGGCCTCGCCCACCTCGACGCCCTGCTCGACACCTTCCGCAACGCCGGGCTGCCCGTGGAGTTCGTGAGGAACGGCGAGGCCCACCGCACCGCCCTCCCCGCCGCCGTCGACCTCGCCGCGTACCGGATCATCCAGGAGGCCCTGACCAATGTCCGCAAGCACGCGGGCCCGGCGGCGAAGGCCGAGGTCAGCGTCGTACGTATCGGATCCACCGTCGAGATCACGGTGCTGGACGACGGCGGCTCCACCGCGGACGGCACGGCCGCGCCCGACAGCGGCGGCCACGGGCTGATCGGCATGCGCGAGCGCGTCACCGCCCTGGGCGGCACCCTCACCGCGGCCCCCCGCTATGGCGGCGGCTTCCGCACCCAGGCGATACTGCCGGTACGGGACCTGCCGGGGGAATCAGGGCCGGGGGACTCAGGGGGGACGGAGAACCGATGACGATCAGGGTGCTGCTCGCCGACGACCAGGCACTGCTGCGCAGCGCGTTCCGGGTGCTGGTGGACTCCGAGCCCGACATGGAGGTCGTCGGCGAGGCCGCCGACGGCGCCGAGGCCGTCGCGCTGGCCCGCTCGACCCGCCCCGATGTCGTCCTGATGGACATCAGGATGCCCGGTACGGACGGGCTGACCGCCACCCGTACGATCAGCGCGGACCCGGCGCTCGCCGGGGTCCATGTCGTCATGCTGACCACCTTCGAGGTCGACGAGTACGTACTCCAGTCGCTGCGCGCCGGGGCCTCCGGCTTCCTCGGCAAGGGCGCCGAGCCCGAAGAGCTGCTGGACGCCATCCGGATCGCCGCCGCGGGCGACGCGTTGCTCTCGCCCGCCGCCACCAAGGGGCTGATCGCCACCTTCCTCGCCCAGGACGACCGCGCCGCCCGCGCGGCCCGTCCCGTCCACGCCGAGCGGCTGGCGGCGCTCACCGTGCGCGAGCGCGAGGTCCTCGTCCTGGTCGCGGGCGGCCACTCCAACGACGAGATCGGGGAGCGCCTCGCGGTCAGCCCGCTGACGGTCAAGACCCATGTGAACCGGGCCATGGCCAAACTCGGCGTCCGGGACCGCGCCCAACTCGTGGTCACCGCGTACGAATCGGGTCTGGTCCGTCCAAGGGTGGAGTGAGAACACCCCCTCGACTACTCCAGCTGCGGTATGCGGCGGATAAAGAAAAGGGACTCAGGGCTTACGGATCCGGCCCGCGCGGGGGCGATCGTATAGAGGGGGCCGAAACCCCCGGTGAGAGGGGCGCCCCCGATGAAGGGGGCGGATCCCCGACCGCACCAGGGGCGAGCCTCCCGCTGTCGACAGGCCGGTCAGCGAGGACCGCCCGTGGACGGACGCCCGGAGACCGGGGCGCCGCGCCCACCTGCCGCGTACACCCAGAAGCCTGCCGCGTACACCACAGAAGAGAGACAACCCCATGTCCTGGCTGTCCAGATTCAGCCTCGCGCAACGGGCCCTCACAGGGCTGATGTCGATCATCGCGATCGTCTTCGGGGCGATAGCGATACCGCAGCTCAAGCAGCAGCTGCTGCCCTCCATCGAACTCCCGATGGTGTCGGTGATCGCCCCTTACCAGGGCGCCTCCCCCGATGTGGTCGAGAAGCAGGTCGTCGAACCGCTGGAGAACTCCCTCAAGGCCGTCGACGGAATCAAGGGCGTCACCTCCACGGCAGCCGAGGGCAGCGCCGTCATCATGGCGAGTTTCGACTTCGGGGACGAGGGCACCAAGCAGCTCGTCGCCGATGTCCAGCAGGCCGTGAACCGCGCCCGCGCCCAGCTTCCCACCGGGGTCGACCCGCAGGTCGTGGCCGGCTCGACGGACGACATCCCGACCGTCGTCCTCGCCGTCACCTCCGACAAGGACCAGCAGGCGCTGGCCGATCAGCTCGACCGTACGGTCGTCCCCGCGCTCCAGAACATCACGGGCGTCGGCCAGGTCACCGTCGACGGCGTACGCGACCTCCAGGTCACCGTCACCCCGGACGACCGGAAGCTCGCGGCGGCGGGTCTCAACGCCATGACGCTCTCCGAGGCGATCAGGGCGGGCGGCGCCACCATGCCCGCCGGTTCGTTCTCCGAGGACGGCAAGAGCCGTACGGTCCAGGTCGGCGGCGGCTACACCTCGCTGCAGCAGATCGAGGACCTGCGGATCCCACCCCAGGCCGGGGCGGCCGGACCGGACGCGGCGCCCGAGCCCGTACGGCTCGGTGACATCGCCACCGTCGAGCAGAAGCAGTCCGCCGCGACCTCCCTGACCCGGACCGATGGCAGGCCCAGCCTCGCCGTCTCGGTCACCATGGACCAGGACGGCAGCGCCGTCTCCATCTCCGACGCGGTCAAGGACAGGCTCCCCGGCCTCCGCAAGGACCTCGGCGCGGGCGCCACCCTCACCGTCATCAGCGACCAGGGCCCCGCCGTCTCCCAGTCGATCTCCGGACTCACCACCGAGGGAGCGCTCGGCCTGCTCTTCGCGGTCGTCGTGATCCTGGTCTTCCTGGCCTCGATCCGCTCCACGATCGTCACGGCGGTCTCCATCCCGCTCTCCATCGTCCTGGCGCTGATCGTGCTGTGGACGCGTGACCTGTCGCTCAACATGCTCACCCTCGGCGCGCTGACCATCGCGATCGGCCGCGTCGTCGACGACTCGATCGTCGTCCTGGAGAACATCAAACGCCACCTCGGCTACGGC
Organism: Streptomyces sp. NPDC088554; assembly: GCF_044752945.1. Classification (NCBI taxonomy): domain Bacteria; kingdom Bacillati; phylum Actinomycetota; class Actinomycetes; order Kitasatosporales; family Streptomycetaceae; genus Streptomyces; species Streptomyces sp. NPDC088554. The sequence goes on from NZ_JBIVMF010000009.1 coordinate 182,503, forward strand.
GAGGAGCGCGAGAGCGCCATCCTGACCGGGGTCAAGGAGGTCGCGGGCGCGATCACCGCCTCCACCCTCACCACCGTCGCGGTGTTCCTGCCGATCGGTCTCGTGGGCGGCATGGTCGGCCAGCTGTTCAGCTCGTTCTCGCTGACCGTCACCGCCGCGCTGCTCGCCTCCCTGCTCGTCTCGCTGACGGTCGTCCCGGTCCTCTCGTACTGGTTCCTGCGGGCGCCGAAGGAGACCGCCGGGGTCGACGCCGGGGAGGCGCGCCGGCTGGCGGAGGAGAAGGAGACCAGCAGCAGGCTCCAGCAGCTGTACGTCCCGGTGCTCCGGTTCGCGACCCGGCGCCGTCTCATGAGCCTGGCCCTCGCGGCCGTCGTCCTGCTCGCCACCTTCGGGATGGTGCCGTTCCTCAAGACCAACTTCTTCGACCAGGGCACGCAGGACGTCCTGTCCATCAAGCAGAAGCTGGAGCCGGGCACCAGCCTGGAGACGGCCGACGCCGCGGCGAAGAAGGTCGAGAAGGTCCTCTCCGCCACCGACGGCGTCAAGGACTACCAGGTCACCATCGGCTCCTCCGGCTTCATGGCGGCCTTCGGCGGCGGCACGGGCGCCAATCAGGCGTCGTACCAGGTCACCCTGGAGGACTCCGGGAAGTACGCCACGGCGCAGAAGCACATCGAGAGCGAGCTGGCCAAGCTCGACGGCATCGGCCGGACGACGGTCGCGGCGGGCGACGGCTTCGGCAGCCAGGACCTGAGCGTCGTGGTCAAGTCCGCCGACGCGGGCACCCTCCGCAAGGCCGCCGACCAGGTCCAGGACGCCGTCAGGAAGCTGGACGACGTCACGGACGTACAGAGCGACCTGTCGCAGTCCGTCCCGCGTATCTCCGTCAAGGCCGACGCCAGGGCCGCCGACGCCGGATTCAACGACACGACGCTCGGCCTCGCCGTCGCCCAGGCGGTACGCGGCACGACCTCCGGCACGGCGATGCTCGGCGACACCGAGCGCGATGTCGTCGTCACCTCCGCCGAGCCCGCCACCACGATCGCCGAGCTGAAGAACCTGCCGCTGGGCGCGGTGAGGCTCGGGCAGATCGCGGACGTGAAGCTCGAACCGGGTCCGGTCTCCATGACCCGCATCGACGGCTCCCGCGCGGCCACCATCACCGCCCGGCCGACCAGCGACAACACGGGCGCGGTCACCACCGCGTTGCAGACGAGGATCGACGCGCTCAAGCTCCCGGACGGCGCGACCGCCACCATCGGCGGTGTCTCCGAGGACCAGAACGACGCGTTCGCCCAGCTCGGCCTGGCCATGCTGGCCGCCATCGCGATCGTCTTCATGCTCCTCGTCGCGACGTTCCGCTCGCTGATCCAGCCGCTGATCCTGCTCGTCTCGGTGCCGTTCGCGGCGACCGGCGCGGTCGGGCTGCTGCTGATCACCGGTACGCCGATGGGGGTCCCCGCGATGATCGGCATGCTGATGCTGATCGGCATCGTGGTCACCAACGCGATCGTGCTGATCGACCTGATCAACCAGTACCGCGCCCAGGGCTACGGCATCGTCGAAGCGGTCGTCGAGGGCGGCAGGCACCGGCTCCGCCCGATCCTGATGACCGCCCTGGCGACCATCTTCGCCCTGATCCCGATGGCGCTGGGTGTCACCGGCCACGGCGGCTTCATCGGCCAGCCGCTCGCCGTCGTCGTGATCGGCGGTCTGACGACCTCGACGGTGCTGACGCTGCTCCTGGTCCCGACGCTGTACGCGATGGTCGAACTCCGCAAGGAACGCCGCGCCGCCAAGAAGGCCGCCGAGCGCGAGGCCACCGGGGCCCCGGAGCCGGCCCCGGCCACCGAGCCGGACCAGGAGCCGGTCAACGCGTAACCACCGCACCACAGAACGCCCCGGTGCGGACCGGATCCACGGTCCGCACCGGGGCGTTCGGGGTGGCCCGGCGGGTTGTCACCGACCGGCAGGCAGCTTCGCGGTGAGGGACTGGGCCATCCGGACCACCTTGTCGTCCGAGGCCGCGGACGGCGTCGCCGGGGTGTCCGCCGTGGTCGCGAAGGTCAGTACCCAGGACCGGGTTCCCGTGTTCCACACGACGAAGGTGAGGTGCTGCCCCGCCTGGATCTGATACGCGGTCTCCCGGAAGCCCTGCGTGCCCAGACCGCTCACCGGGTCGACCCGCACGTCGCGCATCCCGGCCGAGGCGGGGTCCGCGCTCAGGCTGTGGGCGGCGGCCAGTTCGGCGTCGTAGGCGCGGGTGGCCGGGGTGAGGGCCAGCGTCGCCGTTCCGTCGGGGGCGGTGTAATTGCAGACGTCCGGGGCTTCACCCTTGTCGGGGCTGACCCGCGCCACGGGCCGGGCGTCGGCGATGAGCTGCTCGGCGACGCCCGTGGTCAGGACGGTGCACAGCTCGGACGGCGGCAGCGTCTTCACCGAAGGGCTGGGGCTGGGGCTGGGAGCGGCGGCAGGGGCGGTGGTGGCCTCGGCGGTCGGCTGCGCGGCGGGGGCTGTGGAGTCGCAGGCGGTCAGCAGACCGAGGACGATCACCGCGATCGAACCGGCGGCGGCAGCACGGAGGGAACGGCGCACCATCATGGGATCAGGTCCTGTTGGTCGGTGAATTCGGGAAGCGGGTGCGAGCCGAAAGGCACCCCGCGGGCCGGCGGGGTGCCTTTCGGCGCATGGTCATGACCGGACGGGGGTCATGGCCGGACGGGGTCAGCCCTGGACGTTGTACGTTCCCCAGTCGTTGACGCGCAGGTTGGTGGTCCAGCTGCCCCACTGCTCATTGGGGTACCAGTCGTACCGGAACGCCTTGCCGTTCGGGTTCGAGGGGCTGACCAGGCAGGTCTTGCCGTTGGCCTTGTAGATGCCCTTGTAGACGCCCTGCGTCCAGCGACGTTCCACGACCTGGATGGGCTGGGCGGACTGGCCCGGCTTCAGGTTGACCGTGAAGGTGAACGAGGTGGTGGTGGAGCCGTTGCGCCCGTAAGAGGGGGTGAGGCTGCCGAGATCCGAGCCGAAGAAGTTCGGGACCTTGATGCTCAGACCGGCCGACCACTGCCAGCCCGTCGTCTGCGACTTCTGCCAGGCGTAGGAGCAGCTGGGCACGTTCGTGGGGCACTTGAACGTGTCACCCCGCCACACCCAGTCCTGCCAGGTGTTGCCGGCCTGCTGTGTGCCCACAGCTGTAGTCTTGTCGTCGGTCGACCAGTTGCCGGCCATGTCGTGCGGAGAGTTCTCCGGGTTCTGCAGGCACACGTTGCTGGCCGCGGAGGCCACGCCGGGCGACGCGAGGACTACCAGCGGGGTCAGTGCCAGCGTCGCCAATCCGATCCACTTGCGATTGATCGGGCTCTTCCGTGCGGACACGGAACTCCCGCTGCGGCGCGCCTCACTGTTGATCGCCACTCTTGTTCTCCTCATGTGTCTTCGGCGCCATCGGGCCGAATCAAGTGAACTGATCCAGAGGACGCGATCGTCGGCGGACCCATGCGCCTGAGTGCGCTTGAGCGGCTTCGTGAACGTTCCCCTGTTGCGTAGACGCCGGCAGCGTGGGCCCGGCGTCTGATCACTGAGATTCGTCGACGAGGAGTTGTTTTGGCACCCTTCCCCCAGGGGGAATCAATTGCTGACCTGGGTCTGCGGCGTCGTTCATCTGCTCGTTACCGTTCCGTCGATTGCCTGTCGCGCGACGGGGAGTCCAGGTATCCGGCGTTCGGGGACATAAATATGTGTGATGTCACTTCAGCGTCAAAGCGTACATATCTACGCAGCTGCTGAGGTACCGGCCGCGGGGCGTCCAAAGGATCCGTATCCCTCTCCATAGCCCCCTCCCGGGCATCATGGGCTCCGCGGAAACTCCTTTGCATCGGTCACGCGGTCCTGTCCAGACTGTCCGGCATGCCGCATGGGAAGACCGCATGGGTCTGCCTGCCCTGCAGGGCCTCGTACAAACAGTGGTACGACAAGGGCCGTCCCCGAGTCTGCCCGCGCTGCGCGGGCGACCTGATCCACGCGGGATCGGCCTTCGCCCCGCCCCGTCGCCGGGACGCCGCCTGGCGCGCCCTCTCGATCCTGCTGAACGCGGGCGTGGGCTTCCACAAAACCTGCCGCGGCGGCCCCGGCTGCCGCCCCCGCACCATGCGCGAGATACGCCAACGCATACGCCACGCGGGACGCACGGGCACTCCTTTGGCGAGAGCGCTGGGGTGCTGAGGCGGGCGCGCCATGCCGTGCGCGATAGGGGGCGGGTGAATTTCGGGCGCGACGCACAGGAGTTCGAAAATTTCCGGCCGAGTTCGGTGGAAGATTCTCCGGGCGGCATTGCGTGGCGGGTTGGCATACTGCGTATGCTGTTGCCCTTTCGGTGCGTGTGCCATTCGTCCAATATTGCCGCTCGCGCACCTCGGGGTGAGCGCTGCGGAACGTATGGCTGTCCGAAAGGCGCTGTATTGAGGCGTCCGTGGTTCATGTAGAACGGAACCGCAAAGTCGCTGTACGAGAGGGGTGCGGGCGGTTCGTGGCCCGGCGTCGGGGTGGTGGCCGACGGCGGGATCGGCTCAGGGCGGGCCTGCCGACTCCGGTCGCTCGATAATCGAAAAGTGCAGTGATCCACCGTAATTCACAAGGCGGGGCGACTTTCCGACGGGGGATTCCCTTTGGTCGGTGTTGCCTCGGTGCGGGTGCTGTCGCCTTGTGCGGGCCCGGCCATCCGAAGGGGGCGGCGGTTTTTCAGGTCTGCCGCCCCTTTCGGGGCCGAACGGAAATCGAATTATCGCGGTCCGGGCCGGTTACGGAAGCGCCAGCATCCGTTCCAGGGCCAGTTGTGCGTAGTCCGCCGTCTCCTTGTCGACCCGGATGACGTTGACCTCGTTGCCCTCGGCCAGCGACTCCAGCGTCCACACCAGGTGCGGCAGGTCGATGCGGTTCATCGTGGAGCAGAAGCAGACCGTCCTGTCGAGGAAGACGATCTCCTTGCCCTCGGGGGCGAAACGGTTCGCCAGGCGCTGGACGAGGTTCAGCTCCGTACCGATCGCCCACTTCGAGCCGGCCGGGGCCGCCTCCAGGGCCTTGATGATGTACTCCGTCGAGCCGACGTGGTCCGCCGCCGCCACGACCTCGTTCTTGCACTCGGGGTGCACCAGGACGTTGACGCCCGGGATCCGCTCCCGTACGTCGCGTACGGAGTCCAGCGAGAAGCGCCCGTGGACCGAGCAGTGGCCGCGCCAGAGGATCATCTTGGCGTCGCGCAGCTCGTCCCGGGTGAGGCCGCCGTTCGGTTTGTGCGGGTTGTAGAGGACGCAGTCGTCGAGCGACATCCCCAGATCCCGGACCGCGGTGTTCCGCCCGAGGTGCTGGTCGGGGAGGAAGAGCACCTGCTCGCCCTGCTCGAAGGCCCAGGTCAGGGCGCGCTCGGCGTTCGAGGAGGTGCAGATCGTGCCGCCGTGCTTGCCGGTGAAGGCCTTGATGTCGGCGGAGGAGTTCATATACGAGACGGGCACGACCCGCTTGGCTGTACCGGCCTCGGTCAGCACGTCCCAGCACTCCGCGACCTGCTCGGCGGTGGCCATGTCGGCCATGGAACAGCCCGCCGCCAGGTCGGGGAGGACGACCTTCTGGTCGTCGGTGGTGAGGATGTCCGCGGACTCCGCCATGAAGTGCACACCGCAGAAGACGATGTACTCCGCCGCGGGTCGCGCCGCCGCGTCCTTGGCCAGCTTGAAGGAGTCGCCGGTCACATCCGCGAACTGGATGACCTCGTCGCGCTGGTAGTGGTGGCCGAGGACGAAGACCTTGTCCCCGAGCTTCTCCTTCGCGGCGCGCGCACGCTCCACCAGATCCGGATCCGAGGGGGACGGCAGGTCGCCGGGGCACTCCACGCCGCGCTCGCTGCGCGGATCGGCCCCACGACCGAGGAGCAGCAGGGCGAGGGGGGTCGGCTGGACATCGAGGTCCACGGTCTGGGTGGTGGTCACGGCGCGCACCTTTTCTTCTCGGCGGACGAAGGACGAGCCTTTTCGTCTAAATGACGCTATCTATCATAGACGCTTCGCGTCACTTTGACGATGGCGATAGCGTCGATGTGACGCATTCCGAAGGAACGGGCGGTGTGCGAGCATGAAGGAGGGGAAACAAGCGGAAGGAGCACGTGTCGGCGCCCCGGAATGAATCCGCGGCCGAGCCGGTTGCCTCTGTCGGCAGGTGTTCCGCGTCCAGACGCGTCAGCCGCACCAGGCCACGTACTCCGTAACTCCGCAAGCAGACTCCGCAAGCAGTCCGTACAACCCCGGGAGAGAAGCAGATGTCCGTATCGGACGAGACCACCACCGTGAGCGACGGCATCCTCCTGTCCGACGCCGCCGCGGGCAAGGTCAAGGCCCTGCTGGACCAGGAAGGCCGGGACGACCTCGCGCTGCGCGTCGCTGTTCAGCCCGGTGGCTGCTCCGGCCTGCGTTACCAGCTGTTCTTCGACGAGCGCTCGCTCGACGGGGACGTCGTCAAGGACTTCGGCGGCGTCAAGGTCGTCACCGACCGGATGAGCGCCCCGTATCTGGGCGGCGCCTCCATCGACTTCGTCGACACGATCGAGAAGCAGGGCTTCACGATCGACAACCCGAACGCGTCGGGCTCCTGCGCCTGCGGTGACTCCTTCAGCTAGGCGGTCCCGGGCGACCGGCACCAACGTGGAAGGCGGCGGCCCCCCTCGGGGGACCGCCGCCTTCCACGTTCTGCGGAGCCGTTCCGCGGAGGCGCCGCTCAGTCGCGCGCGATCCGCTCGCCCGTCTGCGCGTCCACGACCTGCCGTGTGCCCAGCGGCCGGTCCAGCGTCACCTGCGCGGACTGCTCCTTCGCCATCGCGATGCAGATCCGGCCCGGCTCGGGGTGCGACACGGCCAGCTTCACCTTGACCGCCGCATCGCCCTCGTCCGCCTGCGGTGTGTAGACGCTGCACACCCCGCCCATGAAGTGGAGCGTCAGCGTCCGGCCCGCCACGGTGTACGACGTGATGCCGCTCCCGGCCGCCTTCCCGGGCTCCGCCGGACTGTCGCCCGGCTGCCCCTCGCGCGGCGACTCGGCAGGCTCCGAGGCCGCCGGGGCCGGCTTCAGGTACTTGGCCGCCACCGCGGGCTGGGTCACCGTGTACGGCGCGCCATCCCCCTCCGGGGCCACCTCGAACAGCCACGACGGTACGAGCGCCCCCTGTCCGCCCACCGAGCGCATCGCCAGCCCGAAGACCGCCCTGTCGATCTCCACCGTGGCGGCCGACTTCCCGGGCGCCACCTTCTGCGCACCGCACGGCATGAACAACTGCCGCTCCTTGCCCAGCGGGACGGCCGAGACGGCGGGGAGAGCGGGGGCGAGAGGGGCGGCGGGGACCGCCGTCGCGCAGCCGCCGACGCCGGAACCCGAACCGGTGGCGTCCGCCGCCCTGTTCAGCTGCTTCAGCGCCTCGTCCGCGCCGATCACCGGGTAGGAGTCGCCGCGCTCGGGTTCCTTCAGCTGACCGCTGCCGCCGATCACCTTGCCGTCCGTACCCACCTGGATCCCGGTCGACCAGCCGTAGGTGGGCAGCCCGCCGACCACCGGGTCCGCGTTGACCACCCGGGTCGAGCCCATCAGCTGGCGGGCGTCGAGGTCCGCGTCGTCCTGGCCCAGCGCCTTGAGCACCGGGGCCGCCGCCTCCTTCGCCGCCGTCTCGCTGACGGCCGAACCGGAACCGGAGTCGTCACCGGTCAAAGGGGAACCGGTCAGGGACGAACCGGAGCCGGGGCCGCCCGCCGGGCAGCTCTTCCTGCCCTTCACACAGTTGTCGCCGCCGACCGGTCCGAACTGCGAGAACGTCCAGGTCCCCGGCGCCTGCTTGGCGACCCGCAGGACCGGCCCCGAGCCGTCCCTGTCCGGGCCGATCCGCCAGGCCGCGCCGTCCGACGCGGGCGGGCCCGTCAGCCCGAGCGCCTTCGCCAGCCGCGCCACCTCGTCGGCGGCCACCGATCCGTTCGTACGGTAGACCCCGGCCGTGTCCGGGCCGTCGGGCAGCTTGCCCTTGGCCCGGTAGGTGACCCCGCTCGGGTCGGGCTCGCCGGGGGCGATGGCGGGCGGGGCGGAGGCGTCCGCGGAGGTGGCGGGGCCCGCCTCCGTGGTGAGGCCGGTGTCGAGGGCGAGCGGCGGCGGGCCTTCGCCGCCCGGCCCGCCCCCGTCCGTACCACTGCCGCCGAAGGCGTTCGTGGCGAAGTACGCGCCGCCGCCGCCCGCGATCAGCACCGCCGCCGCCACCGTGGCGACGGCGAACCTCGGACGCCTCCTGCGGCGGGGGACGCCGGCGTGGCCGACGCTGTCGGCGGGGTTCTCCTGGGGCCGCTCCGTGCTGGTCACCGCTGCACTCCTTCGGCTGCGTGTCGTTCCTGGACCCGGTAACGCGGAGCGTAACCGATGTGCCACTCAGGGTGGCCCTGTCGTACTCCTCATGCCCCCGGACGGGGGACATTCGTTGGACGGGGGTGGGGAGCCGGTGGTTCCCCCGTCCCGGACGCGCGACGAGTATCGGACAAGTGATCTCACCCGGTAGTACGGACCCGGTAGCGTGAACCGTCAACCATTCTCCGCATCAGGAGTGTTCCCGCCGTGCGAATCGCAGTCACCGGATCCATCGCCACCGACCATCTGATGACCTTTCCCGGCCGTTTCGCCGACCAGTTGGTCGCCGATCAGCTGCACACGGTCTCCCTTTCCTTCCTGGTCGACAACCTGGAAGTGCGCCGGGGAGGCGTCGGCGCCAACATTTGTTTCGGGATGGGCCAGCTGGGCACCCGGCCCATCCTGGTCGGCGCCGCCGGCCAGGATTTCGACGAGTACCGCGCCTGGCTCGACCGCCACGGCGTCGACACCTCCTCCGTACACATCGCCGAGATCCTGCACACGGCCCGGTTCGTCTGTACGACGGACGCGGACCACAACCAGATCGGCTCCTTCTACGCGGGCGCGATGAGCGAGGCCCGGCAGATCGAGCTGAGCAAGGTCGCCGACCGCGTGGGCGGCCTCGACCTGGTGCTGATCGGCGCGGACGACCCCGAGGGCATGCTCCGCCACACCGAGGAGTGCCGCGCCCGGAACATCCCGTTCGCCGCGGACTTCTCGCAGCAGATCGCGCGCATGGAGGGCGAGGAGATCCGGACGCTGCTCGACGGCGCCACCTACCTCTTCTCCAACGAGTACGAGAAGGGGCTCATCGAGTCCAAGACCGGCTGGACCGACGCCGAGATCCTCTCCCGGGTCGGCTACCGCGTCACCACCCTGGGCAAGAACGGCGTCCGTATCGACCGCGAGGGCGACGAGCCGATCGTCGTCGACTGCCCGCAGGAGGAGGCCAAGGCGGACCCGACCGGCGTCGGCGACGCCTTCCGCGCCGGATTCCTCTCCGGGCTCTCCTGGGGCGTCGGTCTGGAGCGCGCCGCCCAGATCGGCTGCATGCTCGCGACCCTGGTGATCGAGACGGTCGGCACCCAGGAGTACACCCTGGGCCGCACCCGCTTCATGGAGCGCTTCACCAAGAAGTACGGGCACGACGCGGCGGCCGAGGTCAGGGCCCACCTGCCCGAGTAGCCGACGGGCACCGCACAGCCGCTACGACAGCCGGCGGACCAGGTAGGCCACGCCCACCCCGTGGTCCGCCGGCTTCTCGCCCACGTACTCCTGCCCCCGCATCTCGCACCACGCGGGGATGTCCAGCCGCGCCGCCGCGTCGTCCGAGAGGACGGTCACGGTCCCGCCCACCGGCACCTCGCCGAAGACCTTCGCCAGCTCGATCACCGGGATCGGACACCGTCTGCCCAGCGCGTCCACCACGAGCGAGGGCCCCGGCCCGGCCAGGGAGGCGGCGGCGCGCTCCCCCGGGGCGCCGAGCCGTCGCCGTACCTCCGCCACCACGCCGGGCAGCAGCTCCAGGAAGCGCTCCACCTCCGCCTCCGGGGTGCCGTGGGGGAGCGAGATCCGGACGTTCCCCTCCGACAGCACGCCCATCGCGCGCAGCACATGGCTCGGGGTCAGGGTGCTGCTCGTACAGGACGAACCGGAGTTCACCGAGAAGTCCGCCCGGTCCAGCTCGTGCAGCAGCGCCTCCCCGTCGACATAGAGACACGAGAAGGTCACCAGATGGGGGAGCCGGCGCTCCGGATCGCCCACCACCTCCACATCGGGCACCAGCTCCGGCACCCGTGACCGGATCCGGTCCACCAGCGCGCGCAGCCGGACCGCCTCCCCGGCGGCCTCCGCGCGGACCGCGCGCAGCGAGGCGGCGGCGGCCACGATCGCCGGGATGTTCTCGAAACCGGGGGTACGGCCCGACTCCCGCTCGTCGGCCGGACCTTGCGGGGCGAACCTGACCCCCTTCCGTACGGCCAGCAGCCCGACGCCCGCCGGGCCGCCCCACTTGTGCGCGCTCGCGGTCAGCAGCGACCAGGCGCCCTCCACCGGACCCCAGCCCAGCGACTGGGCCGCGTCCACCAGCAGCGGGACGCCTCGGCTGCGGCAGACCTCGGCGACCGCGGACACCGGCTGCTCCGTACCGACCTCGTGGTTGGCGGACTGGAGACAGGCCAGCGCGGTGTCCGCGCGCAGCGCCTCGGCGTACCCGTCGGGATCCACCGCCCCCCGGCGGTCCACCGGCACCTCGCTCACCGCGCCGCCGGTCGCGGAGGCGTACGCGGTCGCCGCGTGCAGGACCGAGGAGTGCTCCACCGCCGAGACGGCCGAGTGGAGTCCGACACGCCGACGGCCGGAAAGCGCGCCGGACATTCCGGAATGCACCGCGTATGTCCCCGAAGGAGTGAAAACCAGCTCGTCGGGACGGCAGCCGACGGCCTCCGCGGCGGCCTCCCGGGCCGCGTCCAGCAGCAGCGCGGCCCGCCTCCCCTCCCGGTAGAGCCGGGCGGGATCGGCCCAGCCCTCGTCCAGGGACGCCTGGAGGGCCTGACGGGCGACGGGATGCAGCGGGACCGAGGAGGCCGCGTCGAAGTAGGGCACGCCGTCACGCTAACGCGCGGACCCGGAGGAGGCGTCAGGAGCGCCCCGGAGGCGGCCGGTCGGGGCCCCGGACGCCGCGCCGGGGCCGTGGTTCCACCCCTTCGGGGTGTCGGGCGGCGCGTTGGGCACCCTCCCCGCACGACCCCAAATCGCGTCCAGTAGGGTTTGGTCCGCATAAACATCCAAACCCCTGCCCGCGTCAGGGCCGGCGACCGACCAGGAGACGGCCGCAGCCGGCCGCGCGGGCGAGACTCTCGGGAAGGCGCTACGTGAGTCCCAACGGCTCCGACCGCTCGTCGCGGCGCCCGATGCGGCGGAAGCTGCCGCAGGTGCTGACTGCGGGCCTGATCCTCGCGACCGCCACCGGTTGCACCTACAAGGACTTCCCCCGCCTCGGAATGCCCACTCCGGTGACGGAGGAGGCCCCTCGTATTCTCTCTCTCTGGCAGGGCTCGTGGGCGGCAGCGCTCATTACGGGCGTGCTGGTCTGGGGCCTGATCCTGTGGAGCGTCATCTTCCACCGGCGCAGCCGGACCAAGATCGAGGTACCCCGGCAGACCCGGTACAACATGCCCATCGAGGCGCTGTACACGGTGGTTCCGCTCATCATCGTCTCGGTCCTGTTCTACTTCACCGCCCGGGACCAGACGAAGCTCCTCACCCTCTCCGCCAAGCCGGCCCACACCGTCAACGTGGTCGGCTACCAGTGGAGCTGGGGCTTCAACTACATCGAGAACGTGGACGGCGACACCTCCACCGGCAATGAGGTCCCCAAGGAGCTCGACGCCATCCCGAAGCGCTTCGTCGACGCGTTCCCCAAGGGCGCCGAGGGCGTGTACGACTACGGCGTGCCCGGCACCCGCAACCCGCAGAACGGGAACCCGGGGCCGACGCTGTGGCTCCCCAAGGGCGAGAAGGTCAGGTTCATCCTGACGTCCCGTGATGTCATCCACTCCTTCTGGGTGGTGCCGTTCCTGATGAAGCAGGACGTCATCCCGGGGCACACCAACTCCTTCGAGGTGACCCCCAACCAGGAGGGCACCTTCATGGGCAAGTGCGCCGAGCTGTGCGGCGTCGACCACTCGCGGATGCTCTTCAACGTCAAGGTGGTCTCTCCGGAGCGCTACCAGCAGCACCTCGAAGGGCTGGCCAAGAAGGGCCAGAACGGCTACATCCCGTCGGGCATCGCGCAGACGGATCCGGCCAAGAACGCGGAGACGAACAAACTGTGAGCATCCTCAACGAACCCCAGGGTGCCGCCGCAGCAGCTGAGGACTCTTACGAGAACGAGCTGCCGGTACGGCGCAAGCAGCCGGGCAACGTCGTCGTGAAGTGGCTGACCACCACCGATCACAAGACGATCGGCACGATGTACCTGGTCACGTCGTTCGCGTTCTTCTGCATCGGTGGGGTGATGGCGCTCTTCATGCGCGCCGAGCTGGCCCGCCCCGGCACGCAGATCATGTCGAACGAGCAGTTCAACCAGGCGTTCACGATGCACGGCACGATCATGCTGCTGATGTTCGCGACGCCGCTGTTCGCCGGGTTCGCGAACTGGATCATGCCGCTCCAGATCGGCGCGCCCGATGTGGCGTTCCCCCGGCTGAACATGTTCGCCTACTGGCTGTACCTCTTCGGTTCGCTCATCGCGGTGAGCGGTTTCCTCACCCCGCAGGGCGCCGCCGACTTCGGCTGGTTCGCCTACTCCCCGCTGTCGGACGCGGTCCGTTCACCGGGCGTCGGCGCCGACCTGTGGATCATGGGCCTGGCCTTCTCCGGCTTCGGTACGATCCTCGGCTCGGTCAACTTCATCACCACGATCATCTGCATGCGCGCCCCCGGCATGACGATGTTCCGTATGCCGATCTTCACCTGGAACGTCCTGCTGACCGGTGTGCTGGTCCTGCTGGCCTTCCCGGTGCTGGCCGCCGCGCTGTTCGCCCTGGAGGCGGACCGCAAGTTCGGTGCGCACATCTTCGACGCGGCGAACGGCGGAGCACTGCTCTGGCAACACCTCTTCTGGTTCTTCGGCCATCCAGAGGTGTACATCATCGCCTTGCCGTTCTTCGGCATCGTCTCCGAGATCATCCCGGTCTTCAGCCGCAAGCCGATGTTCGGCTACATCGGTCTGGTCGCCGCGACCATCTCCATCGCGGGTCTCTCGGTGACGGTGTGGGCGCACCACATGTACGTGACCGGCGGCGTGCTGCTGCCGTTCTTCTCCTTCATGACCTTCCTGATCGCGGTACCGACCGGTGTGAAGTTCTTCAACTGGATCGGCACCATGTGGAGGGGGTCGCTCTCCTTCGAGACCCCGATGCTCTGGACGGTCGGCTTCCTGGTCACCTTCCTCTTCGGTGGTCTGACCGGCGTCATCCTGGCGTCGCCGCCGATGGACTTCCACGTCTCCGACTCGTACTTCGTCGTCGCGCACTTCCACTACGTCGTCTTCGGCACCGTGGTGTTCGCGATGTTCGCCGGATTCCACTTCTGGTGGCCGAAGTTCACCGGCAAGATGCTGGACGAGCGGCTCGGGAAGATCACCTTCTGGACGCTGTTCATCGGTTTCCACGGCACCTTCCTCGTGCAGCACTGGCTGGGTGCCGAGGGCATGCCGCGCCGGTACGCGGACTATCTCGCCGCCGACGGCTTCACCGCGCTGAACACCATCTCCACGATCAGCTCGTTCGTCCTCGGTCTGTCGATCCTGCCGTTCTTCTACAACGTCTGGAAGACGGCCAAGTACGGCAAGAAGATCGAGGTCGACGACCCGTGGGGCTACGGGCGTTCGCTGGAGTGGGCGACCTCCTGCCCGCCGCCGCGGCACAACTTCCTCACGCTGCCGCGCATCCGGTCCGAATCACCGGCGTTCGATCTGCACCACCCGGAGCTGACCGCTCTCGACCAGCTGGAGAACGTCGGCCACGGCGCCGATGCCGGCGCCCTCGCCGGTGGTAAGGAGGCCGGTAAGTGAAGATCCAAGGCAAGATGTTCATCTGGCTGAGCGTCTTCATCCTCGCCTGCGCCATCGTCTACGGCGTCTGGTCGAAGGAGCCGGTCGGTACGACGGGGCTGTTCCTGGCCTTCGGTCTGACCGTCATGATCGGCTTCTATCTGGCCTTCACGGCCCGCCGGATGGACGCGCTGGCCCAGGACGACGAGAACGCCGAGGTCACGGACGAGGCCGGCGAGGTGGGGTTCTTCTCCCCGCACAGCTGGCAGCCGCTCGCGCTCGGCATCGGTGGCGCCCTGCTCTTCCTCAGCGTCGCGATCGGCTGGTGGCTGGCGTACTTCTCGGCGCCGCTGCTGCTGATCGGCCTGTGGGGCTGGGTCTTCGAGTACTACCGCGGCGAGAGCCGCACGCAGTAGTGCCGAACCCGGCCGCGCCGGGCGAGGCCGGGTGAGCGCAGTAACACAGATGATCATTCCAGGGGCCCGGACACTCCGACAAGGAGAGTCCGGGCCCTCGTTTGCCTCACTCGTCTGCGTCACTCGTCGCGCTGAGCCGGGCGAATCTTCATAGCGTGAGGTCCATGAACCACACGCCACGTTTGAGCACCGTCCTCACCTGCACCCTGCTGGTCGTGTCCCTCGGGGCGGGCGCGACGGCGTGCGGAAGCAGCATCAGCCCCCATCCGCTCTCCACCGAGCCGTACGACGCCGCCGGGCAGATCGCCTTCAGCGCCCCGGCCGGCAACGCCAAGGCGAACCCCGACAAACCGCTGGAGATCACCGCCAAGAACCGCGACAGCCGGATCACCGACGTGACGGCCGTCGACACGGGCGGCCACTTCCTGGCGGGCGAACTCACCGCGGACGGCATGCGCTGGCACTCCACGGCCCCGCTGGCGGCCGGTACCCGGTACACCGTCAGAGTGGCCACCGAGGACAACGAGGGATCCCCCGGCTCCCGTACGCTCACCTTCGACACCACCCCCGCCAAGAAGACCCTGAAGGCCGAATTCGGCCCGGACGCGGGCACCTACGGGGTGGGGCAGCCGGTCGTCGTGACACTCAGCGAGCCGGTCAAGTCGAAGGAAGCCAGGGATGTCGTCGAACGCTCCCTGAAGGTCCGCTCCACCCCCTCCGTGGCGGGCGCCTGGCACTGGGTGGACGACAAGGAACTCCACTACCGGCCCAAGGAGTACTGGCCCGCGAACAGCTCCGTCACCGCGACCAGCACACTCGAAGGAGTGAAGGTCGGCGACAAGCTGTACGGCGGCGCCGTCAAGCCGCTCAAGCTCACGATCGGCGACAAGATCGAGGCCATCACCGACGCCTCGGCGCACTACATGACGATCTACCGCAACGGCGAAGAGATCAACAGCATCCCGGTGACCACCGGCAAACCCGGCTTCTCCACCCGCAACGGCATCAAGGTCGTCCTGGGCAAGGAGTACTTCGTGCGGATGCGCGGCGAGACCGTCGGCATCTCCTCGGGCAGCAGCGAGGGGTACGACCTGCCGGTCTACTGGGCCACCCGGGTGACCTGGAGCGGCGAATACGTCCACGCCGCGCCCTGGTCCGTGGCCTCACAGGGCTCGGCGAACGTCAGCCACGGCTGCACGGGCATGTCGACCGGCAACGCGGCGTGGTTCTTCGAGACCGTCCGCGAGGGCGACATCGTCCAGGTCATCAACAGCGCGGGCGACGACATGGAGGACTTCGGCAACGGCTTCGGCGACTGGAACCTGAGCTGGGACAACTGGCGCAAGGGCAGTGTCCTCCAGGCCGGCACCAGGGAGGGTGCCACCCCCGCCGACGCGGCCCGGCTGCGCCCCGAGGTCTGACCGTACGGGAGCGGGGTCGCCCCCGCCTCCGTACGGAACCGCCCTCGTGCGGCTTGAGCCGTACCGCCTAAGCCCGGACGGAGAGCCGGGCGCGCAGGAGGCCCGCCAGGGCGTCGGCGAAGCCGACCGGTTCCACCGGAAGGGTGACAGCGGCGTCCGCGCGGCTCCAGGTGGCCAGCCAGGCGTCCTGCGGACGGCCGATCAGCAGCAGGACGGGCGGGCAGTCGTAGATCTCGTCCTTGATCTGCCGACAGACACCCATACCGCCCGCGGGAGCGGTCTCGCCGTCCAGCACACAGACATCGATCCCGCCCCGGTCCAGCCGTTCGAGCACGGCGGGGAGCGTGGCACACTCCAGGAACTCGACCGGCGGTACGTCGGCGGCCGGCCGCCTGCCCGCCGCCAGCCTGACCTGCTCGCGGATGTTCGCGTCGTCGCTGTAGACCAGCACCGTGGCGGTCGGCTGCATTGGTTCCTCCGTGACATCAGTGTCTGCGAGGGCTCCAGGGCTCCACGGCCCTGAACCGATGGGCGGATCGTACTCCGTCGGACACCGTGTCAGCACGGGTAAGAACAGCCCTTCGCTGGGCCGTTCGAGCTGGACACGCCCCATGGACACACCGAACGGCACCCCGGAGGTCAGCGCGGGATAAGCGACCGACATAATGTCGGTCGTGGCGACAGCAACGACAGTAGAAACCGGGCACGCGCACCCGTCGGTCAATCGGCCGAACCTCACCAGCGTCGGAACCATCATTTGGCTGAGTTCCGAGCTGATGTTCTTCGCGGCCCTCTTCGCGATGTACTTCACCCTGCGATCTGTCATGGGCGCGGAGCACTGGAAGGAAATGACTCATGCCCTGAACGTCCCGTTCTCGGCCGCGAACACCACGATCCTCGTGCTCTCCTCCCTCACCTGCCAGCTCGGCGTCTTCGCCGCCGAGCGAGGTGACGTGAAGAAGCTCCGCACCTGGTTCGTGGTTACGTTCGTGATGGGTGCGATCTTCATCGGCGGTCAGGTCTTCGAGTACACGGAGCTGGTCAAGAAGGACGGCATCTCGCTCTCCTCCGACCCGTACGGCTCGGTGTTCTACCTCACCACCGGCTTCCACGGTCTGCACGTGACAGGGGGTCTGATCGCGTTCCTGTTCGTACTGGGCAGGACCTACGCGGCCAAGCGATTCACCCACGAGCAGGCGACCGCAGCCATCGTCGTGTCCTATTACTGGCACTTCGTCGATGTCGTCTGGATCGGCCTTTTCGCCACGATCTACTTGATCAAGTAGTCGCCGGGCAACGCGCCCGACGCGTACACAGTCCAGAAGCACCGACGCAGAAGATCCTGACACCGGGGTAATCCGTGAAAAAGCTCTCCGCACGACGACGCCATCCGCTGGCGGCGGTCGTCGTCCTACTCCTCGCGCTGGCGGCCACCGGGGGGCTGTACACCGCGTTCGCGCCCGCGGGCAAGGCGCAGGCTGATGACACCGCCCAGTCCCTCGCCATCGAGGAGGGCAAGAAGCTCTACTCCGTCGGCTGCGCCAGCTGCCACGGAACCGGCGGGCAGGGATCCTCTGACGGCCCCAGCCTCGTCGGCGTGGGCTCGGCCGCCGTGGACTTCCAGGTCGGCACCGGCCGTATGCCGGCACAGCAGCCCGGCGCGCAGGTGCCGAAGAAGAAGGTCATCTACTCGCAGGCGCAGACCGACCAGCTCGCCGCGTACGTAGCCTCCCTCGGCGCCGGCCCGATCACACCGACCGCGAAGCAGTACAGCCCCTCCGGCGCGGACATCGCCAAGGGTGGCGAGCTGTTCCGTACCAACTGCACCCAGTGCCACAACTTCACCGGTGAGGGTGGTGCGCTGACCCACGGCAAGACCGCACCGAGCCTTGAGGGCGTGGACCCCAAGCACATCTACGAGGCCATGCAGACCGGCCCGCAGAACATGCCCTCCTTCCCCGACTCCACCATGCCGGAGCAGCAGAAGAAGGACATCATCGCCTACGTCAAGGCGGTGAACGGGGACGAGACCGAGAGCCCTGGCGGCCTCCAGCTGGGCGGCCTCGGCCCCGTCAGCGAGGGACTGTTCGCCTGGATCTTCGGCCTCGGTGTTCTGATCGCGGCTGCCGTCTGGGTCGCTGCCCACACCGCTAAGGCCAAGAAGTCATGAGTAGCCAAGAAGAGAAATCAGTAGAGAGCCTGCCGAGAGAGCAGGACGCCGCGCACGGTGCGGTGGGGCTGAAGGACGATCCGTTCGCGGACCCGGGCCTGCCGGCGCACCAGCCGCGTATCCAGGACATCGACGAGCGCGCGGCCAAGCGGTCCGAGCGCGCGGTCGCCTTCATGTTCCTGCTGTCGATGGCGGCGACCGTGGCGTTCATCGTCTCGTTCGTGGTGTTCCCGGTCGACAAGAGCGTCTTCATCTTCCCGTTCGGGCACGTCAGCATCCTGCACTTCTCGCTGGGGCTGACCCTGGGCATCGCCCTGTTCTGCATCGGCGCGGGCGCGGTCCACTGGGCCCGTACGCTGATGTCGGACGTGGAGGTCGCCGACGAGCGTCACCCGATCGAGGCGACGCCCGAGGTCAAGGCGAAGGTCCTGGCGGACTTCGCGGCGGGTGCGGCCGAGTCCGGCTTCGGCCGGCGCAAGCTGATCCGCAACACGATGTTCGGCGCGCTGGCGCTGGTGCCGCTCTCCGGTGTGGTGCTCCTGCGCGAGCTGGGCCCGCTGCCCGAGAACAAGCTCCGTACGACGCTCTGGGCCAAGGGCAAAGAGCTGATCAACATGAACACCCACGAGCCGCTGCGTCCCGAGGACGTCGTCGTGGGCTCGCTGACCTTCGCCATGCCCGAGGGGCTGGAGGAGCACAGCGAGGACTTCCAGCGGGAGATCGCCAAGGCGGCCCTGATGATCGTCCGTATCCAGCCGGACGAGATCAAGGACAAGCGCGAACTCGACTGGTCCCACCAGGGCATCGTGGCGTTCTCCAAGATCTGCACGCATGTCGGCTGCCCGATCAGCCTCTACGAGCAGCAGACGCACCATGTGCTCTGCCCGTGCCACCAGTCCACCTTCGACCTCTCCGACGGCGCCCGCGTCATCTTCGGCCCGGCCGGTCACGCCCTTCCGCAGCTGCGGATCGGTGTGAACGCCGCCGGAAACCTTGAGGCGCTCGGCGACTTCGACGAGCCCGTCGGCCCTGCCTTCTGGGAGCGCGGATGAGTACCAGCACTGTCACGGACGACAAGAACCGCAAAGCGCCCGCGGGCGAGCGGGTCGCCGACTGGGCGGACGGCCGGCTGGGGATCTACTCCCTCGCCAAGGCCAACATGCGCAAGATCTTCCCGGACCACTGGTCCTTCATGCTCGGTGAGATCTGCCTCTACAGCTTCATCATCATCATCCTCACGGGTGTGTATCTGACGCTGTTCTTCCACCCGTCGATGAACGAGGTGGAGTACCACGGCAGTTACGTCCCGCTCCAGGGCGTGCTGATGTCGGAGGCGTACGCCTCGACACTCGACATCAGCTTCGACGTCCGTGGCGGTCTGCTCATCCGGCAGATCCACCACTGGGCGGCGCTGATCTTCCTCGCGGCCATGATGGTCCACATGATGCGCGTCTTCTTCACGGGCGCCTTCCGCAAGCCGCGCGAGGTCAACTGGCTGTTCGGCTTCCTGCTGTTCGTCCTGGGCATGTTCACCGGGTTCACCGGTTACTCGCTCCCGGACGACCTGCTCTCCGGCACCGGTGTCCGCTTCACGCAGGGCGCGATCCTGTCCGTGCCGATCGTCGGTACGTACATCTCGATGTTCCTGTTCGGCGGGGAGTTCCCGGGCACCGACTTCGTGGCCCGGTTCTACTCGGTCCACATCCTGCTGCTGCCCGGCATCATGCTCGGGCTGGTCGTGGCCCACCTGATCCTGGTCTTCTACCACAAGCACACGCAGTTCGCGGGTCCCGGCCGGACCAACAACAACGTCGTGGGCATGCCGCTGCTGCCGGTCTACATGGCCAAGGCCGGAGGCTTCTTCTTCCTGGTCTTCGGGCTGATCTCGATCGTCTCGGCCATCGCGACGATCAACCCGATCTGGGCGCTCGGCCCGTACCGCGCGGACCAGGTCTCCACCGGAGCCCAGCCCGACTGGTACATGGGAGCGCCCGAGGGCCTCATCCGGGCCATGCCCGGCTGGGAGATCAACTTCGCGGGACACACGCTCGTCCTGGGTGTGTTCATCCCGCTGATGGTCCTCGGCCTGGTCCTCGGCTCGATCGCGGTCTACCCGTTCATCGAGGCCTGGGTCACCGGCGACAAGCGCGAGCACCACATCCTGGACCGCCCGCGCAACGCCCCGACCCGCACCGCCTTCGGTGTGGCCTGGCTGGCCTGGTACTTCGTCCTCCTGGTCGGCGGCGGAAACGACCTGTGGGCGACGCACTTCCATCTGTCGATCAACTCGATCACCTGGTTCGTGCGCATCGGCTTCTTCGTCGTCCCGGTCGTCACCTTCATCATCACCAAGCGGATCTGCATCGGCCTCCAGCGGCGCGACGCGGAGAAGGTGCTGCACGGACGCGAGTCCGGCATCATCAAGCGGCTGCCGCACGGAGAGTTCATCGAGGTGCACGCCCCGCTGGACCAGGAGGCCCTGCACACGCTCACCGCGCACGAGCAGTACCGGCCCGCGGAGCTGGGTCCCGAGGTCGACGAGAACGGGGTACGCCGCAAGGTGTCGCCGGTCGAGAAGCTCAGGGTCAAGCTCAGCAAGGGCTACTACGGGGAGGGCAACCAGATCCCCAAGCCCACCGCCGAGGAGTACAAGGAGATCAGCAGCGGCCACGGCCACCACTGATCCCCGCCCGGCCTTTCCAGGTCGCCACCACCGAGGGCCCCGGCCCGGTCTCCCACCAGGGAACCGGCCGGGGCCCCCGGCGTTTCCGGGCCCGATAGGGTTGACCCGGGCCCAGGCGGGCCCGTGTACCGTCCCGGACCCCAGGAGCGAGCGATGAGCGCTGTTACCCCCGTCGGAGGCGACACCGTGGCGGGCCGCACCTGGCCGGGTGTGCTGAACCGCCTGCTGCGCGGCGAGGATCTGAACACCGGGGACACGGCCTGGGCCATGGACCGCATCATGAGCGGCGAGGCCACCGATGTGCAGATCGCCGGGTTCGCGGTCGCGCTGCGTGCCAAGGGCGAGACCGTCGAGGAGGTCACCGGGCTGGTGCGCGCCATGTACGCGCACGCCAACACGATCGAGGTGCCCGGCCGTACGGTCGACATCGTCGGCACCGGCGGCGATCTCGCCAAGACCGTCAACATCTCCACCATGTCCGCGATCGTCCTCGCGGGGACCGGCGCGAAGGTCGTCAAGCACGGCAACCGCGCCTCGTCGTCGGCGAGCGGTGCCTCGGACGTACTGGAGAAGCTCGGCGTCAATTTGGAGCTGACACCGCGACGGGTCGCGGAGGTCGCCGAGGAGGCGGGCATCACCTTCTGCTTCGCGGTGAAGTTCCACCCCGCGCTGCGGTACGCGGCCAAGGCCCGCCGGGAGCTGGGTGCCCAGACCACGTTCAACATCCTCGGCCCGCTCACCAACCCGGCCCGGGTCCGCGCCCAGGCCGTGGGCGTGGCGGACCTCCGGATGGCGCCGATCGTGGCCGGGGTGCTGGCCGAGCGGGGCAACTCCGCGCTGGTCTTCCGGGGTGACGACGGGCTCGACGAGCTGACGACCACCGCGACGTCCCGGGTCTGGGTCGTACGGGACGGCGGGGTCGCCGAGCGGCCCTTCGACCCCAGGGACGTGGGGCTGCCGCTGGTGCCCGTGGAGGCGCTGCGAGGCGCGGACGCCTCGTACAACGCCGATGTCGCCCGCCGGTTGCTGGGCGGCGAGACCGGACCCGTACGGGACGCCGTGCTGCTCAACTCGGCGGCGGCGCTGGTGGCGCTGGACCCGGCCGCGGGCTCGCTGGAGGAGCAGCTGACGGCGGGGATCGCGCGGGCCGCGGAGTCGATCGACTCGGGGGCGGCGGCGCGGGCGCTGTCGCGCTGGGTGGCGGCGAGCAACGCCTGAGCGGGTGAGACGGGGGAGGGGCGGGTCGAGCCGGGTGGGGTCGAGCCGGGTGGGGCGTCGGGTTGGGTTCCTGCCCGTCCTGCCGGTCCGGCCCGCCTTTCCTGCCCCCTCCCGTCCCTTCCGTCCCGCATGGCGGACATCTCTTGGGGCGCCCGGCGCCCTGTGCCATACTCTCGCCCAAGGTCATGAGTGACAGCGATTTAGGCCCCGGCTCGCTGTCCGGCAACCCTCCGTCCGTGGCGGGGTGCCCCGGGTGAAGACCAGGCCGTAGGCAGCGAGGTCTGCGGCAAGCGCGGACCCCTTGCCACCTTTGGGGTCCTGGTCCTCAAGGGAGCAGTCTCGTGAGCAAGCGAATGCGTTAGGGCTTTCAGGCCCCCTCTTCAACACCCTCCGCGCGGCGGTCCCCCGTGATCTCCGGTATTCCCCTGATCCCCAGCGATCTCCGCGTGTCGAGGTATCCCCCGCGCCGTGTCACGGCTCCGCCGTGCCCGCCCGCGGGTCCTTGAAGCCGTTTCCACGTGTCCTGCCGGGAGATAACGCCATGTCCGCATACCCGAACGCCACCGCCACCTCGTCCGCCGCCCCCTCCGTCGCGCCGTCCGACGACCCCGCCTGTGCCGCCCCGCTGCCGGTGCTCGGCCGGGACGTGACCGTGCCGCTCGTGACCGGCGGCGAGGTCAGTTACGCCGCGCTGGACTACGCGGCCAGCGCCCCGGCGCTCCAGCGGGTGTGGGACGACATCGCCGCGTACGCCCCGTACTACGGCAGCGTGCACCGGGGGGCCGGGTATCTGTCGCAGCTCTCCACCGACCTGTTCGAGAACAGCCGCCGTACGGTCGCCGAGTTCCTCGGCTGCCGCCCGGACGACCAGGTGGTCTTCACCCGCTCGACCACGGACTCGCTGAATCTGCTCGCCGCCGCGATCCCGGACGGCTGCCAGGTCTTCGTCTTCGAGACGGAGCACCACGCCTCCCTGCTGCCCTGGCGGGACGCCCGCGTGACCTATCTGAACGCCCCCCGCACCCCGGCCGCGGCCGTCGCCACACTGGAGCGCGCGCTCGCCTCACGCGACCCGCAGGGGCCGGCGCTGGTCTGTGTGACGGGTGCGTCCAATGTGACCGGTGAGCTGTGGCCCGTACGGGAACTGGCCGCCGCCGCGCACGCGCACGGCGCCCGGATCGTGCTGGACGCCGCCCAGCTCGTACCGCATCACGCCGTGGACATCGCCGAGCTGGACGTCGACTGGATCGCCTTCTCCGGGCACAAGCTGTACGCGCCCTTCGGCTCCGGGGTGCTCGCGGGCCGCGCCGACTGGCTCCAGGCCGCCGAGCCGTATCTCGCGGGCGGCGGCGCCAGCCGCAAGGTCGCGCGCCGGGCGGACGGCGGGGTGGACGTCGACTGGCACACCACGGCGGCCCGCCACGAGGCCGGTTCGCCCAATGTCATCGGGGTGTACGCCATCGCCTCGGCCTGCAAGGCGCTGGCCGAGGCCGGTTTCGACGCACTGGCCGCGCGCGAGCGGCGGCTGGTCGCGCGGGTGCGCGAGGGCCTGGCCGAGGTGCCCGAGGTGCGGGTGCTCTCGCTCTTCGGCGACGACGCGCCACGGGTCGGGGTGCTGTCCTTCGTGGTCGAGGGATGGAACAGCTCGCACTTCGCCGCCGCCCTCTCGGCGGAGTACGGCATCGGCGTACGCGACGGCCTGTTCTGCGCCCACCCGCTGGTGCGCACGCTGCTGGGCAGCGACCCGCGCGACCCGGGGGAGTGCGGCGCCCCGGAGGCGGAGCCGGGGGAGAGTTCGCTGAACGCGATCCGGGTCAGCTTCGGGGCGGGGACGCCCGACGAGCACGTGGAGCGGTTCGTCCATGCCGTACAGGAGCTGGTGAGCGACGGCGCGCGGTGGAACTACCGCACGGAGGACGGCCGTTGCGTACCGGACCGGGACGGTGGCGCGGCGTAGGGCCTGATACGCGTCAGGCGTCGAGGCCGATGGCGAAGGCCGCTTCCAGGTCGTGCTGCGAGTACGTACGGAACGCCACATGCGTGTCCGTGGCCTCGACGCCCGGGATCTTGCTGATCGCGCCGGGGATGACATCGGCCAGATCGTCGTGCCCGGCGACGCGGACCATGGCGATCAGGTCGTACGTACCCGTCACGGAGAAGACCTCGCTGACGCTGTCCAGCGCGGCGATCGACTCGGCGATCTCGGGGATCCGGTCGACGCTGGTCTTGATGAGCACGATCGCGGTGATCACGGTTGGCGTTCTCCCTCGGTGGCCCCGGTTGTGGCTCTCACTGTATCGGTACGCCAGTACCGCCCCCAGGCGTAGAGGAAACCGGCGCCGAAGCCCACCAGATGGGCCAGATAGGCAACTCCGGGGCCCGGCTCCGCGCCGCGCGCGGCCAGCCACTGGAGCGTGAACCAGAAGACCAGCACGATCCAGGCCGGGAAACGCAGCGGCAGGAAGAACAGGAACGGGAAGAGGCTGGTGACCCTGGCCCGGGGGAAGAGATGGAGAAAGGCGCCGAGCACCCCCGAGATCGCGCCGGAGGCGCCCACGAGGGTCTGGTCGGAGGCGGCGTTCGCGACGGCGTAGCCGGACAGCGCGAGAGCGCCGACGGCGAGATAGAAGAGCAGGAACCGGATCCGGCCCATCCGCTCCTCGGCCATCGCGCCGAAGACGTACAGGAAGAGCATGTTCCCCAGCAGGTGCAGCCAGCTTCCGTGGACGAAGAGGGCCGTCAACGGGGTGCGGAGGGCTCCCGGGGAGCCGCGCGTCAGTTCGGCCGGGATAACGCCCCAGCGCTCGAAGTAGGCGCTCTGCGCGGCCAGCAGGGCGTCTCCCCGGCCGTGCCCCGGGTGGAGGCCGGAGACCGGGCCGACCAGGAAGGCCAGCACGCACAGGGCGATCAGTCCGTGGGTCACCAGCGGCCGGCCGTCCGCCGTCCACCTGGTGATCGTCCGCCGCAGGGTCATGGACAGAGCATCGCGTACCGGGACCGAACGGTACGGAGCGCCTCGCCGCCCCGCGGGGTGCCCGGGAGGCCGTAGGGTTGCCCGGTGTAATACGCGGTTCGACGCCGTAGCGCGGGGCACCGCACGAGGGACGAACGAAACGAGGCAGGCATGACGACGGTTCCCGAGCCCACGGCCGCCACTCGGTGGCGCTGCACCCTGTGCGGCAATCTGACCCGGTTCGATGTGACGCGTTCGTCGAAGGCTGTCGAGTACGTCCATCTGGACCTGGCCGGGGAGCCTAAGGTCGAGGAGCGCGAGGTGGTCAGTGAGACCATCGAGTCGGTGCGCTGCCGTTGGTGCAACGCGGTGGATCAGATCGAGCTGGTGGACAGGCCGGGCGCCGGTTCCTGACGGAGCCGCCCGAAAGGGGTAGTGGGGTGACGGATCGTGGAGCAGCCCGCGGGCGGTGCTGAGCCGGCCGGTGCGGCCGGCGGTGACGCCGCGGAGGCGCTCGACCGCCCCCTCCCGGACGGAGTGCGGCGCCGGGTCGTCGCGCTGGTCTCGGACGCCTTCGGCGGCCTGACCGTCACGGAACTGCCCGCGCAGCTGCGGCAGTACGCCCGGTTCACGCCGAACAGGCGGACCAAGTTCGCGGGCAACGCGATGGCCGCGGCCCTGGAGAGCGACCTGCTGTTCCGGCAGCGGATCGGGGAGCGCATCGCCGTCGCGCAGCCCGAACTGGCCGCTGCCCTGGAGTCCGGATCGCCGCCCGCCGCCGCGGACCCCGTCGATGTGGCCGCCGCCGCGTATGTGCTGCGGCCACCCGGATGGGTGAAGCTGGTGGCCGCCGCGGGCGAGGAGGCGCAGCGCGCCGACGCCGAGCGCGCCGACGAGGAGACCCGGCGCGAGCTGGAGCGGCTCCGGGCGGAGCTGGCCGCCGCCAGGGCGCTCACCAGGACCGACACCGAACGGCTCCGCGCGGAGCTGGAGGCGGCCCGCAAGGAGGCCGAGTCGCTCCACCGCAAACTGCGCAGCGCCCAGAGCGATGTGAAGCGCGGCGAGGCCGCGCTGCGCCGGGTCGGCGCCGAGGTCGAGACGCTCCGGGCGGAGGCCGCCGCCTCGGTGTCGGCCGCCGAGAGCGAGACCCGGCGGGTCAAGGCGCGCCTCGCCGAGGCGGAGGCCGCGGTCGAGGCGGGCCGCCGGGCCGCCCGGGAGGGGCGCTCGGTCGAGGACATGCGGCTGCGGCTGCTGCTGGACACGGTGCTGGAGGCGGCGCAGGGGCTACGGCGCGAACTCGCCCTGCCACCCGCCGCGAACCGTCCCGCCGATACGGTCGACGCGGTCGAGCCGGGCCGGATGTCGCCCAAGGACGTGGCGGCCCGCGCGCTGTCGGAGACGGATCCGGCGCTTCTCGACCAGTTGCTGGCGCTTCCGCAGTCCCATCTGATCGTGGATGGCTACAACGTGACCAAGACCGGCTATCCCACGATGCCGTTGGAGAAGCAGCGGCTACGGCTGCTGGGCGGGCTCGCGATGCTCGCGGCCCAGACCGGCGCGGAGATGACCTGTGTCTTCGACGGCGCCGAACTCGCGGCGCCGGTCCTGCTGGCCCCGCCGCGCGGGGTGCGGGTGCTGTTCTCCAAACCGGGGGTCACCGCGGACGAGTTGATCCGCCAGCTGGTACGGGCGGAGCCGCCGGGGCGGCCGGTGGTGGTCGTCTCCACCGACCGGGAGGTCGCGGACGGAGTGGCCAAGGCCGGTGCCAGACCGGTCGCGTCCGTCCTGCTGCTGAAGCGGCTCTCGCGGGTCTGAGGGTGGTTCGTCGTTTCTGCGGGCGGTTCCGTGGTTCTGCGGGTGGTTCCGCAGTTCCGGGTGCGGCTTTCGGACGGCCGGCGGAGCGCAGTGTCAAATGTCCATGACTGCCTGTGTGATGTCTGTAAATAATATGGGGTTGACAGGGTTTTTTCTGGTGAGGATTTGAACTGATCACAAGAAGGTCACTAGGGTCGGGCTTCGAACCTTCGCTCGGTTGATCACTCGTCAGGAGTGGCGGCGAAGTACCGCCGACCGTGGCCCGGTGGGCGGCTGAGGAGAAGGAGCTCGCCTCCGTGGGGTCCCACCGTCGTCCCAAGCAGCCGAGCCGCGCACGGGTGACCGTGCTCACCACGGTCGCCGCCGCTGCTGTCGCTCTCACATCCCAGGCCGCCCAGGCCGACCCGAAGCCGAGCAAGGCGGACGTCAAGGAGAAGGTCGACAAGCTCTACGAGGACGCCGAGGTGGCCACCGAGAAGTACAAGGCCGCCGAGGAGTCCCAGGAGAAGCTGGAGAAGGAAGTCGGCGCCCTCCAGGACAAGGTCGCCCGGGGCCAGGAAGAGCTGAACGAGATGCGCGACGGCCTCGGTGCCATCGCCAGCGCCCAGTACCGTACGGGCGGCATCGACCCCGCCGTACAGCTGTTCCTCTCCTCCGACCCGGACAGCTACCTGGAGAAGGCGTCCACGCTCGACCAGGTCAGCGCCCGGCAGGCCGAGTCGCTCCAGCTCATCCAGTCCAAGCAGCGGTCCCTCGCGCAGGAGCGCAAGGAGGCGCAGAGCAAGGTCGACGACCTCGCCGAGACGCGCAAGGAGCTGGGCAAGAAGAAGGACCTCGTCAAGTCCAAGCTCGCCGCCGCGCAGAAGCTCCTCAACACGCTCACCGAGGCCGAGCGCGCCGCCCTGGTCAAGGCCGACGCGGATCGTGCCGCCGCCGACGCCGAGCGCGCCAGCCGCGACAGCGACCGTGGGGGCAGCTCGGCTTCCACCGGCTCCTCCACCCCCGACCTCGGTGGCTCCGTGCCCGGCTCGCAGCGCGCCGCCGCCGCGTTCGCCGCCGCGCAGAGCAAGATCGGCACGCCGTACGTGTACGGAGCCAACGGCCCCGGCAACTTCGACTGCTCCGGCCTCACTTCCTGGGCGTACGCGCAGGCGGGTGTCTCCATCCCCCGCACCTCGCAGGCCCAGGGCGCCTACGGCACCCACCTGGCGAAGAGCCAGCTCCAGGTCGGCGACCTCGTCATCTTCTACGGCGACCAGCACCACGTCGGCTTCTACGCGGGCAACAACCAGGTGCTGCACGCCCCGCGTACCGGCGCCGTCGTGCGCTACGAGTCGATGGACAACATGCCGTTCCAGTTCGGCGTCCGGATCGCCTGATCCCGGAGAACCGTCTGCGACACCCGCCCGTTCGGGCGAATTTCCGCGTCCTTCGCTGACGCCGCGCCCCGCCGATGACCTTGAGGTCTGCGGCGGGGCGCCGTTTTGTGTGCGCGGGGCGGTCGTTGGCCGCTCCGTGTCCGCCCGGCTACTGTCTGCTGCGCGCAGCTCCGGCCAGTGGTCCGCCCGTCGGGCGGCAGGGGCTGCGCCAGCGCGTACAGCGGAAGGGAGTTCGGCTTCCTGTGGTGTCCCATCGCCGTCCCACACGATCCAAACGAGAGGCCCTGGGGCCGGGGTTCGGTGCCCGCGGCAGCGTCATCGCGGTCTCCGCCGCGGCCACGGCCGCCGCCGCGCTCGGAGCCGCCCCCGCGGGCGCGGACCCGGGGGCGCGGCCCGAGGCGACCAGGGCCACCGTCGACCGGCTGTACGAAGAGGCCGAGCGGGCGACCGAGCGGTACAACGAGGCGGACGAGCACGTCGGCCGGTTGCGGGCGCTGGTCGACCAGGCGCAGGACCGGGCGGCCCGGGGCCAGGAACGCGTCAACACGATGCGCGGCGCGCTCGGTTCGCTCGCCGTCGCCCAGTACCGCTCCGGCGGCATCGACCCGTCGCTCGAACTGCTCCTCTCCTCCGACCCCGACAACTACCTCGACCGGGCGTCCTTCCTGGCGCGCGTCGGCGAGCACCAGTCCGGCTCCCTGCGCGAACTGGCCCACGCCCAGCGCAGGCTGGCCCAGGTCCGTACCGAAGCCGCCCGCGACCTCGCGGAGCTGGAGCGCAGCCGGGCCGACGTCGCCCGCCACAAGCGCACCGTCGAACACAAACTCGCCGAGGCCCGACGGCTGCTGGCGGCCCTGACCACCGCCGACCGCGCCTCCTACGACCGCAGCTCCCGCTCCGACCGGGACGCCCAGGCCACCCCGCTCGGCGCCGGGGCGCCCGTCTCGGGCCGGGCCGCCGCCGCCGTGCAGGCCGCTCAGCGCGCGGTGGGCCTGCCCTACGTGTGGGGCGCCAACGGACCCTCCGGCTTCGACTGCTCGGGGCTCACCCAGTGGGCGTACGGCCAGGCGGGCATCGGCCTGCCGCGCACCTCCCAGTCGCAGCGGTACGCGGGCAGCCAGGTCCCGCTCTCCGAGGCGCGCCCCGGCGACCTCGTCGCGTACCGCGCCGACGCCAGCCACATCGCGATGTACGTCGGCAACGGACAGGTGATCCACGCGCCCTACCCCGGCGCGCCCGTCCGTTACGACCCGGTCGGCATGATGCCCGTCTCGTCCGTCACCCGCGTCTGACCTGCCGCCGGGGCCGCCCGTACGATCGGCTCCGTGACGGACGGACGTGGTACCCCGGTGCGGTGGCGTGTGTCCTCGCTGGTGCCGGTGGTGTGCCTGCTGCTGGTGGTGTCCGGATGTACGGGGGCGGGCACCGCCGATCCCGCCGCCGGCGCCGCGATCCGGCGGGTCCTGGAGCGCCGGGCCGCCGCCGTCCTGGACCGCGACGAAACCACCTATCTGGCCGTACTCGACCCCGCCGCCCAGGCACTCCGTGCCACCGCGCGCCGTACGTTCGAGAACCTCGCCGAGGTGCCGGTCGGCTCCTGGGGCTACCGCCTCACCGCCCTGGACCGCGCGGGTTCCCGCGCCACCGTCCGCGCCGACCTGCGCTACCGGCTCACCGGCTACGACAGCGCGCCCGTCTCCGTACCGCGCACCCTGACGCTCGCCGAGCGGGACGGGCGGTGGTACGTCACCGGCGACCGGCCCGCCGACGGCCGGCGGCTCCTCTGGGAGCAGGGCCGGGTACGCGCCGTGCACGGCGCCCGCAGCCTGGTCCTCGGCGTCGGCCAGGGCGAGGCCACGCTGCGCCGGATCGCGGCCACCGCCGATCTCGCCGTACCCGCCGTCTCCGATGTCTGGCCGGGTGGCTGGGCCCACCGGGTGGTCCTGCTCGTCCCGGGCTCACCGACGGCCATGGCGGCGCTCCTGGGGACGGGGACGGGGGAGTCCTACCGGGGCATCGCCGCCGTCACCACGGGCGAGACCGGCGGGACGGGCACGGCGCCCGCCGACCGGGTCATCGTGAACCCCGACGCCTACGACGGACTCGGCGACTTCGGCAAGCGGGTCGTCCTCACCCACGAGACCACGCACGTCGCGACCCGCGCCGCCACCTCCGCCGCCACCCCGGTCTGGCTCTCCGAGGGCTTCGCCGACTGGGTCGCGTACCGCACCGCCACCGAGCGGACCGCCGGGCAGCTCGCCCCCGAACTCCAGCGGGCCGTCCGCCGGGGCGAGGCGCCCGCCGCCCTGCCCGCCGACGCGGACTTCGCCTTCGGCGGCGACGGCGAGGCGCTGGCGCGCGCGTACGAGAGCGGCTGGCTGGCCTGCGCGATGATCGCCGACCGGTGGGGCGAGCGGAAGCTGACCGCCTTCTACCGCGCGGTCGGCGCGCACGACGGCCGCGCGGGCGCGGTGGAGAAGGCCGCCCACGACGTCCTGTCCACCACGCCGGAGGAGCTCACCGCGCGCTGGCGCGCCTATGTCCGGCGGACGCTGCGCTGACCGGCGCGACGGGCTCGGCACGGGCGCCGGGCACCGTCGCGCGCCACAGCCGCCGACAGGCGATCAGCGTCGCGGCGACCAGCAGACCGTTCCGTACGAAGAGCAGCGCGATGCCCAGCGGGGTGCCCGCCACCACCTCGGAGAACAGCAGCGGAAACTCCAGCTGGGTCACCGCCGTCGCCGCCAGCACCAGGTACGCGGGGCACGCCATCACACTCGTACGTCCGACCAGACAGACCGCGGCCAGCCCCACCAGCCACAGTGTGTACTGCGGGCTGATCACCCGGCTGGTGGTGGTGAACAGGAGCACCGCCGTGAGTGCCGCGTCGGCGGTCCTGTCCGTCGCGGTACGGGCTCTCAGGCGCCAGAGCAGCAGCCAGACCAGGGCCAGTGCGGCCAGGGCCAGCGCCGCCGCGCTGACCAGCGGGACGTACGGACCGGCGAACTCCACCGAGCCGTAGCTGAACAGCACCGTCCCGCTCCAGCCGAAGTGGCGGGCCACCTGGAAGACCAGGGCGCCCAGCGACTCGACCTCCGTGCCCCGGTCCCGCTGGAACGTCAGGAAGGCCAGCGCGCCGGGCATCGTGACGCACGCGGCCAGCAGCAGGAGCAGTCCGGTCACGGCCGCCGCCGCCCAGGACCGCCGTGTCACCGCGCCGCGCGGGGTCCCGACCAGCAGCAGCGCCGGCCACACCTTCAGCAGCGCGCCGAACGCGGCGAGCGCGCCCATCAGCCGGGGCCCGGCCGCCCCGGCGAGCAGCGCGGCCACCGCCACCGCGGTCACCATCAGGTCGTACCGCGCGTACGCGGTCGTCCCCAGCAGCGGCACCCCCGCCACCCACACCCACCCGCCCCGCGCCGACCCACCGGGGCGCCGGGCCGCGCGCAGCAGCAGGGCGAGCACCGCCGCGTCGCACAGACACACCAGGACGAAGAACGCGGCGGCGTAGCCGAGGAACGGCAGCAGCGCGGGGGCCCCGACCGCCAGCGCGGCGCCGGGCGGGTACTGCCAGGTCACATCGGACAGCGGGTAGGTACCGGTGCGCAGCACCTCGTACCAGCCCCGGTAGATCACCGAGACATCGCTGGTGACGTCCGGGCCGGGAACGACGACGACCTTGAAGGCGGAGAGCAGCAGGACGGTTCTGGTCAGGGCCCAGACGGTGACCGGCCATACGGGCCGCCGGTATGACTGTGTGTCGGGCATGGCACCTCGTCCGTCATATCGCTTCGTCCCCCCGTCGCCCCGTCCGTCAGGCCGCCTCGGACCGGGGTTCGGGCGGGTACTGCCGGCAGCGGGGGCCATGATGCGGGAGCGGCGGTACGAGAGCCGTGAGGCAGGGCCGCGAGGGCGCCCGGTACTGTCGGCAACGATGCACAAGACCCTGATCGTGACCAATGACTTTCCGCCCAGGCCGGGCGGTATCCAGGCGTTCCTGCACAACATGGCGTTGCGGCTGGACCCCGAGCGGATCGTCGTCTACGCGTCCACCTGGAAGCACGGGCGCGCGGGCGCGGAGGCGACGGCGGCGTTCGACGCGGAGCAGCCGTTCACCGTCGTACGCGACCGTACGACGATGCTGCTGCCGACCCCGCGCGTGACCCGGCGGGCGGTACGGCTGCTGCGGGAGCACGCGTGCGAGTCCGTCTGGTTCGGCGCGGCGGCCCCGCTCGGTCTGATGGGGCCCGCGCTGCGCGGGGCGGGCGCGAAGCGGCTCGTCGCGACCACGCACGGGCACGAGGCGGCGTGGGCGCAGCTGCCCGGGGCGCGCCAGTTGCTGCGACGCATCGGCGAGTCCACGGACACGATCACCTATCTGGGTGAGTACACCCGGTCACGGATCGCGTCCGCGCTGACCCCCGAGGCGGCGGCGCGCATGGTGCGGCTGCCTCCCGGGGTCGACGAGAAGACCTTCCACCCCGACTCGGGCGGTGCCGAGGTCCGCGCGGCGCTCGGGCTGGCCGACCGGCCCGTCGTCGTCTGCGTCTCGCGGCTGGTCCCGCGCAAGGGCCAGGACACGCTGATCCGGGCCCTGCCCGCGATCCTGGCGCGCGTCCCGGACGCGGTGCTGCTGGTGGTGGGCGGCGGGCCGTACGAACGCGAGCTGCGCCGGCTGGCGGTGTCCGTGGGCGTCGACGCGTCCGTGCGCTTCACCGGGGCCGTCCCGTGGGCCGCCCTCCCCGCGCACTTCGGGGCCGGTGACGTCTTCGCGATGCCCTGCCGCACCCGGCGCGGCGGCCTCGACGTCGAGGGCCTCGGCATCGTCTATCTGGAGGCGTCCGCCACCGGCCTTCCGGTCGTCGCCGGGGACTCGGGCGGCGCCCCCGACGCCGTACTCGCCGGGGAGACCGGCTGGGTGGTCCACGGCGGCCCGCCCTCGGTGGCGGCGGCGGAGTCGGCGGAGCGGATCGTGGAGCTCCTGCTCTCCCCGGAGCTGCGACGCCGGATGGGGGAGCGGGGCCGGGAGTGGGTCGAGGAGACCTGGCGGTGGGATCTGCTGGCCGGGCGGCTCAGGTCGTTGCTGTAGTCGTGGTTCCGGCCCGCCGGTGGGTCAGCGCTGGTAGAGGGCTTCGATCTCGTCCGCGAAGTCCTTCGCCACCACGTTCCGCTTCAGCTTCAGGGACGGGGTGATGTGGCCCGCCTCCTCGGTGAACTGCGTTGTCAGGACGCGGAATTTCCGTACGGACTCGGCCTTGGAGACCGCCGCGTTGCCCTCGTCCACCGCGCGCTGGACCTCCGCGAGCAGCTCCGGGTCCTCGCGCAGGCCCGCGAGGGGCTTGTCGTGGTCCCTGGCCCAGTGGGCGAGGAACTCCTCGTCCAGGGTGATGAGCGCCCCCACGAAGGGGCGGCCGTCGCCCACGACCATGCATTCGGAGACCAGGGCGTGGGCCCTGATGCGGTCCTCGATGACGGCGGGGGCGACGTTCTTGCCGCCCGCGGTCACGAGGATCTCCTTCTTGCGGCCGGTGATCGAGAGATAGCCGTCCTCGTCCAGGGTGCCGATGTCCCCGGTGTGGAACCAGCCGTCGGCCAGGGCCTCGGCGGACGCCGCCTCGTTGTTCCAGTAGCCGGTGAAGAGATGCTCGCCGTGCAGGAGCACCTCCCCGTCGTCGGCGATCCGGACGACGGAGCCGGGCAGCGGCTGGCCGACGGTGCCGATCTTCTGCCGGTCCCAGGGGTTGAAGGCCGTGGCGGCGCAGGACTCGGTGAGGCCGTACCCCTCCAGCACGGTGAAGCCGATGCCCCGGAAGAAGTGGCCCAGGCGCTCGCCCAGGGGGGCGCCGCCGGAGATGGCGTGCTCGCCCCGGCCGCCCAGGACCGTGCGCAGCTTGCCGTAGACGAGCCTGTCGAAGATCTTGTGGCGGATCCGCAGGCCGAGGGAGGGGCCGCACGGGGTGGACAGGGCGCGGCTGTAGGCGATCGCGGTGTGCGCGGCCTTGTCGAAGATCGCGCCCTTGCCGTCCGCCTGGGCCTTGGCGCGGGCCGCGTTGTACACCTTCTCGAAGACGCGGGGGACGCCCAGGATCAGCGTCGGGCGGAAGGCGGCGAGCTCCTCGGTGAGGTTCTTGATGTCGGGGACACAGCCGAGCTTGATGGGCGCCATGACGGCGGCGATCTCGACCAGTCGCCCGAAGACGTGTGCGGCGGGGAGGAAGAGCAGGACGGAGCACTCACCCGTACGGAAGAGGGGCTTGAGGCGCTCGACGGCGTTGCCGCACTCCGCGAAGAAGCTGCGGTGGGTGAGCACACAGCCCTTGGGGCGGCCGGTGGTGCCCGAGGTGTAGACGATGGTGGCCGGGTCGTCGGCCTTCGCCGTGGTGGAGCGTTCGTCGACGGTCGCGTCGGTGATCCCGGCGCCGGCGGCGATCAGGGTGCCGACGCCGTCCTTGTCGATCTGCCAGATGTCGCGGAGGGCGGGCAGGGCGGCCCGCAGGGACTCCACGGAGGCCGCGTGGTCGTCGCTCTCGACGATCGCGGCGACCGCCCCGGAGTCGCTCAGGATCCACTGGATCTGCTCGGCGGAGCTGGTCTCGTACACCGGTACGGTGATCGCGCCCGCGCTCCAGATCGCGAAGTCGAGCTGCACCCACTCGAAGCGGGTACGGGACATCAGCGCGACCCGGTCGCCCGGCTGGATGCCCGCCGCGATCAGTCCCTTGGCGGCGGCCCGCACCTCGGCCAGGAACTGGGTGGCGGTGACATCGGTCCAGGTCCCGGCGACCTTGCGGGCGAGGACCGCGACGTCGGGATGCTGAGAGGCATTGCGGCGGACGAGATCCGTCAGGTTGCCGTCCGAAGGGACCTCGTACAGGGCCGGAAGGCTGAACTCGCGCAAAACTGCTGCTCCTCATCGGGCGCCGGCGCCACTGCTCGGCTGGGTCCAAGATCGGTCTGCTGGACGTCTGGACGTTACCCATCGGTACCGGCTCATTGATAGAGGATCCCGGTTGATGTTCGCTGCGTCACACGACTTTTTCGGTGGAGTCCCCCGCGCAGATTAGTCCACCCCTCCGGAACCGCAGGTCCGGCCTGGATAGGGTGCGTGCCATGCGCCGTACGCGAGTCAACGTGGTCAGTGATGTACATGGGAACGCCCGGGACCTCGCCAGGGCGGGCGACGGGGCCGACGCGTTGATCTGTCTCGGCGACCTCGTGCTCTTCCTGGACTACGCGGACCACTCGCGCGGCATCTTCCCCGACCTCTTCGGTACCGAGAACGCCGACCGGATCGTGGAGCTGCGCACCGCCCGCCGCTTCGAGGAGGCCCGGGAGTTCGGGCGGGAGCTGTGGGCCGGGCTCGGCCGCGAGCGGGGGGAGGCCATAGAGGAGGCGGTGCGGCGGCAGTACGGCGAGATGTTCGCGGTCCTGCCGACCCCGACGTACGCGACCTACGGCAACGTCGACCTTCCGGCGCTGTGGCCCGAGTTCGCGCGGCCGGGCACCACCCTCCTCGACGGGGAGCGCGTCGAGATCGGCGGCCGGGTCTTCGGTTTCGTCGGCGGCGGACTGCGCACGCCGATGCGCACGCCGTACGAGATCTCCGACGAGGAGTACGCGGCCAAGGTCGAGGCGCTCGGCGAGGTGGACGTGCTGTGCTCGCACATACCGCCGGATGTGCCCGAGCT
This sequence comes from Streptomyces sp. NPDC088554, assembly GCF_044752945.1. NCBI lineage: Bacteria > Bacillati > Actinomycetota > Actinomycetes > Kitasatosporales > Streptomycetaceae > Streptomyces > Streptomyces sp. NPDC088554. The sequence continues at coordinate 218,227 of NZ_JBIVMF010000009.1, forward strand.
GACGTACGACACCGTCGCGCGCCGCTTCGAGCGCGGCAGCGGCGCCCTGCTGGACGCGATACGTCGTACGAGGCCCGCGTACGCGCTCTTCGGCCATGTCCACCAGCCGCTCGCCCAACGGATGCGGGTCGGGGCCACGGAGTGCGTGAACGTCGGCCATTTCGCCTCGACCGGACGGCCCTGGACCCTGGAGTGGTGACCGGTCACCAGGGGTGGACGCACTCGCGATAGCCTGCACAGCGCGCGTATCCAGCACCGGAAAGGCACGGCGATGGCGGAACACACCAGTTCGAGCATCACGATCGAGGCGGCACCGGCCGTGGTCATGGGAGTGATCGCCGACTTCGCCCGCTACCCGGAGTGGACCGGCGAGGTGAAGGAGGCCGAGGTGCTCGCCACCGACGCCCGGGGCCGCGCCGAGCAGGTCAGGCTGGTGCTCGACGCCGGAGCGATCAAGGACGACCACACGCTCGCCTACACCTGGGGCGACAGCGAGGTCAGCTGGACCCTCGTCAAGTCGCAGATGCTGCGCGCCCTGGACGGGATGTACCTCCTGAGCGTGGTGGACGGCGGTACGGAGGTCACGTACCAGCTGACCGTCGACGTCAAGATCCCGATGCTCGGCATGATCAAGCGCAAGGCCGAGAAGGTCATCATCGACCGGGCCCTGGACGGTCTCAAGCGACGCGTCGAATCCGGTTCGGGAGCCTGACCCCCTGTGCGTACGGTCCTGGTCACCGGTCCCGGCGGCGCGGGCCGTACCACCATCGCGGCGGCCAGTGCGCTGGCGGCGGCGGGGGAGGGGGGACGTGTTCTGTTCCTCTCCGCTTCCGCTTCCGGTGATGTGCTGGGTGTCGCTCCCGGTGCGGAACCCGTCGAGGTCGCCGGGGGGCTCTGGGCCGCGTGCGTGGATTCCGGTGAGCACTTCCGTACGGAACTGCTCGGCTTCCAGGAACGGATCTCCGCCGGGCTCGATCTGCTCGGCGCCCGGCCACTGGCCGGTGAGGAGCTGACCGAACTGCCCGGCAGCGAGCAGTTCGCCCTGCTGCACGCCCTGCGCCGGGCCGGGCGCGGCCGTTGGGACGCGGTGGTCGTCGATATGCCGCCGCTGTTCGACGCCCTCGCCCTGCTCGCCCTGCCCGAGCAGCTGCGGCGGTACATACGCCGGCTGCTGCCCCGGGAACGGCAGGCCGCCCGCGCGCTGCGCCCGATGATGGCCCAGCTCGCCGGGTTGCCCATGCCCTCCCAGTGGCTGTACGAGGCCGCCGCCCGGTGGGACACCGAGCTGGCCGCCGTCCAGGAGCTGATCGAGGCCCCGGGGACGACGGTCCGGCTGGTCGCGGAACCCGGGCCCGCCGCCGATCGGGCGCTGCGGTCCGCCCGTACCGCGCTCGCGCTGTACGGACTGCGGGTCGACCTCCTCGTACCCAACCGGGTCCTGCCCGCGGACGGGTCCGCCTGGCTCGCGACGCTCGTCGCCCAGCAGCGCACGTGCCTCGACGCGTGGTGCGAGCAGGGGTGGCCGGTGCGCGAGGTCGCGCATCTGGGGCGGGATCCGCGCGGGCCCGACGACCTCGCGTCGCTCGACGCGGCCGGTACGGGGCCGGCGCCCGCCGTCGCGGAGTGGCCCGTCGAGGACCGGCTCGCGGAGGAGAACCTGCTGGTCTGGTGCGTTCCCGTGCCCGGAGCGGTCAAGAGCGAAGTGGGCCTGGTGCGCCGGGACGACGAACTCCTGCTCACGGTCGGCGCGTTCCGCCGCGTCGTCCCACTGCCGTCCGCGCTCCGCCGCTGTACGGTCACCGGCGCGGCCCTCACGGACGGTGTGCTGCGGGTCAGATTCGAGCCCGACCCCGGGCTGTGGCCGCGCACCCCCTGAGAGCCCGTCGGACGACCTCTGACCGGGCGTTCACGTCCTGGTACGCACGCTTCCGGCGTTGTCGAAATATTTCAGTGGCTCCGCTGCGAGGACACTCCGGCGCCTTGGAATCGCGCTCGGCATCCGGAGGATGAATCCAGGCACCGAGGCGGAGCGAGCGCAGCGCACCGGACCGCGTCCGCTTTCCGATCGGGGCCACCCGGCAGGCTCTGAGAGAGCGGGGGCCGGTCGGGTACCGTCGGTAGTAAGCACCTTCCTGACGCGGGAGTACCCCATGAGCGATGCCACCGAGCGCCCCGACGCCGACGCGGATGCCTGGGCCACGGCCTGTGCCGAGGATCTGGCGGCGGAGAAGGAGCGCCGCCGCGCGGCCTACGGGCCGCCGCCGGGATCCGCCGCGGAGGAGCTGCGCAAGCTGGTCGACGCGGTGGCCGACAAGGTCTCCTCGCTTCCCGGCCCGCTGTTCGGCATCGCCGCGCAGGGCGCCGTACAGCAGCTCCTCAACCAGGCGAAGGCCGCCGTCGAGCCCGTCATCGAGCGCAACCCCGGGGTTTTCGACCACCTCGCCGCCGCCGGGGGAGAGCTGCTCGCGGCCTACCGCTCGGCCGTCGAGACCCAGGAGACCCGCTGGACCCAGGGCTCCGCCCCCACCGACACGAAGAAGTCGGACGACCCCACCGACCCCAGGGACCAGGGGCCCGCGACCGGCGGTCCTATCGACCTGGACTGACCGGTCCGACGCCCTCCCTCGGGTACGGTTGGCCGGTAGCGGGGCTCGACCGAAAACTGAGGGACACATGGGACTCACCATCGGCGTCGACATCGGCGGCACGAAGATCGCGGCCGGCGTGGTCGACGAAGAGGGCACGATCCTGGAGACGCACAAGGTGCCCACCCCGCCGACCGCCGAAGGCATCGTGGACGCGATCTGCGCCGCGGTCTCCGGTGCCGGCGAGGGGCACCGGATCGAGGCGGTCGGTATCGGCGCCGCCGGGTACGTGGACGACAAGCGGGCCACCGTACTCTTCGCGCCGAACATCAACTGGCGGTACGAACCGCTCAAGGACAAGGTCGAGCAGCGAGTCGGACTGCCGGTCGTCGTGGAGAACGACGCCAACGCGGCGGCCTGGGGCGAGTACAGGTTCGGCGCGGGCCAGGGCCACGACGACGTCATCTGCATCACGCTCGGCACCGGGCTCGGCGGCGGCATCATCATCGGCAACAAGCTGCGCCGCGGACGCTTCGGCGTGGCCGCCGAGTTCGGGCACATCCGGGTCGTCCCCGACGGGCTGCTGTGCGGCTGCGGCAGCCAGGGATGCTGGGAGCAGTACGCGTCCGGGCGTGCCCTCGTCCGGTACGCGCGCCAGCGCGCCAACGCCACCCCCGAGAGCGCGGCGATCCTGCTCGGACTCGGCGACGGCACCCCGGAGGGCATCGAGGGACGGCACATCAGCACCGCCGCCCGCTCGGGCGACCCGGTGGCCATCGACTCCTTCCGGGAACTGGCGCGTTGGGCGGGCGCGGGGCTGGCCGACCTGGCCTCGCTCTTCGACCCGTCCGCGTTCATCGTCGGCGGCGGTGTCTCGGACGAGGGCGAACTCGTCCTCGAACCGATCCGCAAGTCGTTCCGGCGCTGGCTGATCGGCGGCGAGTGGCGCCCGCACGCCCAGGTGCTCGCGGCCCAACTGGGCGGCGAGGCAGGGCTCGTGGGAGCGGCGGACCTGGCCAGACAGGGCTAGTTCAGCGTTGCGGCGCCTGTCGTACCCCTTCGGTACGGCGGGCGCCGTCATGTCGGCCCGCGCACCGGGGACGCCCCGCTATCGTGGCCGGATGCTGCCCCCGCTGCCCGTCTCCCGTACCGAACCCGATGGTTCGGCCGTGATCAGGGTGCTCAGCTACAACATCCGCTCGATGCGCGACGACCGCCACGCGCTGGCCCGGGTGATCACCGCCTGCGCGCCCGACCTGGTCCTTGTCCAGGAGGCCCCGCGCTTCTTCCACTGGCGCCGGCACGCCGCCTGGCTGGCCGCGCACACCGGGCTCGTGGTGCTCGGTGGCGGCGCCCCCGCCACCGGACCGCTGCTGCTCTGCTCGCTGCGCACTACGGTCGAGCGGACCGAGGACATCCTGCTGCCGCACACCCCCGGACTGCACCGCCGCGGTTTCGCCACGGCGGTGGTACGGATCGGGGGCGCCAGGTTCGGGGTGCTCAGCTGCCATCTGAGCCTGCGGGCCGACGAGCGCTACGCCCAGGCGGGGATGGTCCTCGACCGGCTGGCGGCCATGAACGTGCCGTACGCCATCGCGGGCGGGGACCTCAACGAACGGCCGGACGGGCGCGGGTTCCGGCTGATCGCGGGGAAGCTGCGCGACTGCCGGACGGTCGCGCCCTGGGGCGGCGAACACACCTCGACGGCGGCCGGCCCGCATCAGCGCATCGACGCGGTCTTCGCCACCGAGGGCATCGGGGTCCTCGGCTGTGGTGTGCCGCGCGGACTGCCGGGAGTCGGCGACGCGGACCTGAGGGCGGCCACGGACCACCTTCCGGTGCTGGCCGCCCTGCGCGTACCCGCCGCGTAGCTTCTCTCGCGGCTTCCGGCCGCGCCCCGGCTGCTAGTGCTGTGGCCGGAAAGGTTCACCGGCTCGCGACGCCCGGCCCGGCACGGCACCTCGCCGCGTTGTCGGAGGTCGGCCGAGTACGTCCAGTACGAGGCCGATCCTCCGCCGTGCGATGCACCGCACCGGACGCCGCGAGCCCACGGCAAACCTTCCGGCCGCAGCACTAGACGACCGCGCCCCGGCCCGGGTCGTCGCTCTCGTCGTCGTCCCCGCTCATCCGCGCGACCAGGGTGATGAAGCCGCCCAGGAAGCCGCCGACGCAGAGCGTCGTCAGCCACCAGGTCATGTCCCACTGGAGCAGGACCGCGATCAGCATCAGCACCGGACCGCCGACCACCGCGAGCCAGGCGAACCTGGTCGTCACATCGGCCTCGGGCAGCGGCGGCGGCTCCGGCGGGACGAAGTGCCCCTCGTCGCCCCCGGCGTCCTCGGCGTCGGCCCCGTCCGGATCGGTCAGCTGATAGTCGCGCGGACCGCCGACACCGGGCGCGAAGACCACCGAGCCGCCCAGCACGGGCTTCACCGGCTCGTCCTTCTCCGGCTGCGCGGGGGTGTCGGTGTCCTTCGCGAAGTCCTTCGCCGCGTTCGGCCCGGGAGCCTTCTCGGCGGCCCGCTTCTCCGGAACCGCGCCGTCCGGAGCAGGGCCTGCGCTGTTCCGCTCGCTCTCCAACAGGGCCAGATCGTCGACCGACTTGAAGGGCTTGGCGCCGGGCGGGTCCGGCGGCTCCTCGCCGTACCCCGCGACGATCGCCGCCCACGCGGCGTCCTCGTCGATCGGCTGCGGCTCACGGTCCGCGTCATGCTCAGCCACCGGTGGCGCTCCCCTTCTTCCCGACAGTCGGAGCGAGCCGGCCGATGAACGCGTGACTCTCCTCGAAGATCCGCTCCGCGTCATGGTCCAACGTCGCGACGTGGTAGCTCTGTTCCAACAGGACCTCGCGGACGTCCACCGAGGAGATCCGGCTCAGGATCCGGGCCGAGTCGGCGGGCGGCACCACATGGTCCTGGGCGCTGCGCAGCAGCAGCAACGGCTGGGTGACCTGCGGCAGCGCCGTATCCACCAGCCGGAAGAAGTTCCGCAGCGAGTGGGCGGAGTGCAGCGGCACCCGGTCGTAACCGATCTCCTGGGAACCGCCCTTGGCGATATCGCTCGCGATCCCCTTGGTCGACGGGATCAGATGGCGGAGCACCGGCAGCGCGAACGCCGCCGCGCCGTGCACCTTGATCCCCGGATTGACCACGACCACCCCGTCTACCGCCCGGCCGTGCTTCGCGGCGAGCCGCAGCGCCAGCGCCCCGCCCAGGGAGAGCCCGAGGACGAAGACCTGGGAGCACCGCTCCAGCAGCTCGCGCAGGGCGCGGTCCACCTCCGCGTACCAGTCCTGCCAGCCGGTGATCTGCATGTCCTGCCAGCGGGTGCCGTGGCCGGGCAGCAGAGGCAGGGAGACCGTCAGCCCGCGCTCGGCCAGATACTCCGCCCAGGGGCGCAGCGACTGCGGGGAGCCGGTGAATCCGTGGCAGAGAAGGACACCGACCTCCCCGCCCTCATGGCGGTACGGCTCGGCTCCAGGCAGGACCGGCACAGGGGCTCCTGTTCGTAAGTCTGGAAGTTCGTGGTCCGGAAGGTGCTATTCACCGTACGCGACCGGACCGACACCGACCAGGTCCGTCCGGCCCCCATGAAGGAGAGCGGGGGCGCCCCACGGGTTAAGGTCTGTCCGACAGCACACAGGAGGCACCCGAGTTGATCTACGGCGCAGTGAAGTTCTCCATCGGCGGGTCCCTGAAACTCGCGTTCAGGCCGTGGGTGGAGGGCCTTGAGAACATCCCCGCGGAGGGGCCGGCGATCCTCGCCAGCAACCATCTGTCGTTCTCCGACTCGTTTTTCCTTCCGGCGGTGCTCGACCGCAAGGTCACCTTTATCGCCAAGTCCGAGTACTTCACCTCGCCCGGGGTGAAGGGCAAGCTGACCGCGGCCTTCTTCAAGGGCGTCGGCCAGCTGCCCGTGGACCGCTCGGGCGCGCGCGGTGCGGGCGAGGCGGCGATCCAGAGCGGGATCAAGGTTCTGGAGAACGGCGAACTCTTCGGCATCTACCCCGAGGGCACCCGCTCGCCCGACGGCCGCCTCTACCGGGGCAAGCCGGGCGGCCTGGCCCGAGTGGCCCTCGCCTCCGGCGCCCCGGTGATCCCGGTCGCCATGATCGACACGGAGAAGATCCAGCCGCCCGGCAAGGTGGTCCCCAAGCTGATGCGCCCGGGGATCAGGATCGGCAAGCCGCTGGACTTCACCCGCTATCAGGGCATGGAGGGCGACCGGTTCATCCTGCGGTCGGTGACCGACGAGGTCATGTACGAGATCATGAAGCTCGGCGGCCAGGAGTACGTGGACGTCTACGCGACGGCGGCGAAGCGGCAGTTGGCGGAGGAAGCGAAGGCGAAGGCCGCGAGGGCGTCGGCCACGCCGAAGGGGCAGTAGGCGACGAGGCTCTGGACGCGCTCGTTGCCCGCCCGGACGCGTCACGACGACGGCTGACCATGCTCCGGGTACGGTCACCCGGCGGCCGGGACGCGTCCACCCCGGCGGCGAGTGGACCGAAGGGGCGCGTCGCTGTCGAAAGAGAGCGCGGAGGTTTCCGAGGACGGAGACCGGGCACGGTCGACCGTCGACAGCGACAAGAGCGCCCCGGAGGCGAACCGAGCCTTACGGAAAGGGGGGGCCCTGTGTCGGTCGAGCAGCCGTTGTGGCGGGCGTTGAGCGGCTATCGGACGCTGACGATGATGTACGCGGTCCTGCTCTTCGTCTTCGAGCAGGACCGGTTCGAGCGTCCCTGGGTCGCCGTCTGTTTTCTGGCGTTCCTGGCCGTCTGGACCGTCGGCACGCTTCCGAAGGTGGCCAACGAGGACAGCTGTACGCGGCGTTTCCTCGTCGCCGATCTCACCGTCGCGCTCACCGGCATCCTGCTGACGCCGCTGGCCGACGTACAGGCCCGGCAGATCGACGGGCCGACTCTGCCGTCGATATGGGCCGCCGGTTCCGTGCTGGCCTTCGCCATCAAGGGCGGCTGGCGCTGGGCGGCCGCCGCGTCCTCCTTCGTCGCGGTGGCCAATCTGATCGAGCGCGGCCATCCCAGCCGGGACACGCTCCACAACGTCCTGCTGGTGTGGGTCGCCTCGATCGCCATCGGGTACGTCGTCGAGGTGGCCCGCGCCTCCGAGGCGACTCTCGCCCGCGCGCTGGAGATCGAGGCGGCGACGCGGGAGCGCGAGCGGCTGGCCCGGGACATCCATGACAGTGTGCTCCAGGTGCTGGCGATGGTGCAGCGGCGCGGTACGGCGATGGGCGGCGAGGCGGCGGAGCTGGGCCGGATGGCGGGGGAGCAGGAGGTCGCCCTGCGGACCCTGGTCTCCACCGGGCTGGTGCCCGCCACCCGGGTCCCGTACGGCACGTCGTACGGCACGGCGCGAGGCACGGCCCCAGCGGTGGCGCCCCCGGACGGGATGTGTGACCTGCGGGCACTCCTCGCGCCGTACGCCGGTTCCAGGGTCACCTTCTCGGAGCCGGGAGCCCCGGTGCTGCTGGCGGCCGGCGCGGCCGGGGAGCTGGCGGCGGCTGTCGGTGCCGCCCTGGACAATGTCGGCAGACACGCGGGTACGGACGCCGCCGCCTGGATCCTGGTCGAGGACTGGCCGGACGAGGTGATCGTGACCGTACGGGACGATGGCCCCGGCATCCCGGAGGGCCGGCTCGCGCAGGCCGAGGGGGAGGGGCGGCTCGGGGTCGCGCTCTCCATCCGGGGGCGGCTGCGGGAGCTCGGCGGTACGGCCGAGGTGATCTCGGTGCCGGGACAGGGCACCGAGGTCGAACTGAAAGTTCCACGGGTACGGGGGAAGACGGAGCGATGAGCGGGCGGGACATGACGGACGGATCGATCAGGGTCATGGTGGTCGACGACCACCCGATGTGGCGGGACGCGGTCGCCCGGGATCTGGAGGCGGCGGGCTTCGAGGTCGTCGCGACCGCGGGGGACGGCCCGCAGGCGGTGCGCCGGGCGCTGGCCGCGACGCCGCGGGTGCTGGTCCTGGACCTCAATCTGCCCGGTATGCCGGGCGTTCAGGTCTGCAAGGAGCTGGTCGCCGCCCTGCCGGGGCTGCGGGTGCTGGTGCTCTCGGCCAGCGGTGAGCACGCCGACGTACTGGAAGCGGTCAAGTCGGGGGCCACCGGCTATCTGCTCAAGTCGGCCAGTACGGAGGAGCTGACCGACGCCGTGCGCCGGACGGCGGCCGGGGACCCGGTGTTCACCCCCGGGCTGGCCGGGCTGGTCCTCGGGGAGTACCGCAGGCTCGCCTCCGAGCCCGCGCCCGCCGCGTCCGACGAGCCGAAGGCGCCACGGCTGACCGACCGGGAGACCGAGGTGCTGCGGCTGGTCGCCAAGGGGCTCTCGTACAAGCAGATCGCCGAGCGGCTGGTCATCTCGCACCGCACCGTGCAGAACCACGTGCAGAACACCCTCGGCAAGCTCCAGCTCCACAACCGCGTCGAGCTGGTGCGCTACGCCATAGAGCGCGGTCTCGACGACGTCTGACGCCCCGGGGCCGTCGAAGCGCCGTAAAGCGTCCCGTCCGCCGTCCGGTGCGACGCGGGGGAGCCCACGCACCATGCCGGAGTGACCCGAGTCACCCTGCCGGTGGCCCGGGTGCCCCGACCGACGGCGAGGGGATGTGCTTTTCATCCGAGTCGGAGCGCTGACCGGGGGCGGCGACCGCCCCGGGCTCAACGCGGTCATCCGCGCCATCGTGCGCAAGGGTGTCCAGGAGTACGGCTACGAGTTCACCGGGTTCCGCGACGGCCGGCGCGGCCCGCTCGACGGCACCGTGCTCGGCTCCTCGCGCACCCATCCGCTGAAGGCCGGGGACGGCGTCCGCCGGATCGGGGCGGACCTCGCCGAGCGGGGCGTCGACGCGTTGATCGTCATCGGCGGCGAGGACACCCTCGGTGTCGTGTCCGATGAGGACGAGCGCGCCCCCGGCAGTAGCCGCGCCCGCCGGACTCGTGGCGTTCGACGACCCGGCAGGCGTTCTGGACGGGCGAGCCGGTGACGGTCGCGGCGAACGTCGTCTCCTTGAGAACCTCGCGCACATCGAGGGAGGAGCGCCCGCGCAACTCGTGCTCGGTGTGCGCGAGATGGGCCATCTCCTTGAACCGGAGGCCGATGACGACGCCGCCCCGGTCGCCGACGGCGCACATCGTCTTCAGCTCCTCGTCGACGACCCATGGACAGTTCGTCGGTCTCCTTGCGGTCTCCTTGCGGTCGCCGAGGAACTCCAGCAGCCCGTCGACGTCCGGGCCCTCGGGCGGATAGCGGAAGGTGCCGGAGACCGGGTTCATCACGACGGTCCCGCCGGTCATCCGGACGTGGACCTCGGGGCCGGCTCCGACGAGGGTGGGCTCACCCGTATGGGTGAGAAATGTCCGGTACGCGCCACGCTCTCCGGCGAGCAGCGCCGGAAGAGGGCGAGGGCGTCGGCCCTGCCGAAGCCGGGGACGCGTCCCTCGAAGGTGCGCCGGACGGCGAAGAGGAGCGGCCCGCCCCACGCCTCCGGATCGCTTGCTCCGGGCCGGAAACACCGGAAACACCGGAAACACCGGAAACGTCGGAAGCGCTGAAGGCCGCCCCTCGGGCGGCCTTCGATTCGTCGACGCGCGCGTCGCTCAGTCGGCCGCCGGATGAGTCGGCCACCACCGGGTCCGAAGCGAGTGCGTGAACACGAGCGGCACCATGGCGCACGCGTCCCCGTTCCACACTGTGAGCGGGAACGTGGGCATGTCCCGGGACCACGTAATCTGGTGCGCGTGACTGTGAACGCAGAGAAGCCCACGACCGATGTGCCGTCCTGGCAGGATCTTCCCGCTGCCCAGCAGCCGGACTATCCCGACCGGGAAGCCCTGCGCGAGGTCGTGGCCGAGCTGGGGACCTATCCCCCGCTCGTCTTCGCGGGCGAGTGCGATCAGCTGCGGGACCGGATGGGAGCGGTGGCGCGGGGCGAGGCGTTCCTGCTCCAGGGTGGCGACTGCGCCGAGGCGTTCGACGGGGTCTCCGCGGACCAGATCCGCAACAAGCTGAAGACCCTGCTCCAGATGGGCGCGGTCCTCACGTACGCGGCGTCCGTGCCGGTGGTCAAGGTCGGCCGGATCGCCGGGCAGTACTCGAAGCCGCGCTCCAAGGGCACCGAGACCCGGGACGGCGTGACCCTGCCGACGTACCGCGGCGACTCGGTCAACGGCTTCGCCTTCAACGAGAAGGACCGCGTCCCGGACCCCGAGCGGCTCAAGCGGATGTACAACGCGTCCGCCGCGACGCTCAACCTGGTCCGTGCCTTCACCACCGGTGGCTACGCCGACCTGCGCCAGGTGCACGCCTGGAACCAGGACTTCGTGAAGTCGTCCCCGTCCGGCCAGCGGTACGAGCAGCTGGCGCGCGAGATCGACAACGCGCTGAACTTCATGAAGGCCGCGGGCACCGACCCGGCGGAGTTCCGTACGGTCGAGTTCTACTCCTCGCACGAGGCGCTGCTGCTGGACTACGAGTCGGCGCTGACCCGGGTGGATTCCCGTACCGGCAAGCTGTACGACGTATCCGGTCATATGGTCTGGATCGGTGAACGCACTCGCCAGCTGGACGGCGCGCACATCGAGTTCGCCTCGAAGATCCGTAACCCGATCGGGATCAAGCTCGGCCCGACGACCACCGTCGACGAGGCGCTGACCTACATCGACCGGCTCGACCCCGACCGCGAGCCGGGCCGGCTGACCTTCATCGTCCGGATGGGCGCCGACAAGGTCAGGGACAAGCTGCCCGACCTGGTCGAGAAGGTCACGGCCTCCGGTGCCACGGTGGCCTGGGTGACCGACCCGATGCACGGCAACACCTTCGAGGCGGCCTCCGGCCACAAGACCCGCCGCTTCGACGACGTGCTCGACGAGGTCAAGGGCTTCTTCGAGGTCCACAAGGGCCTCGGGACGCATCCGGGCGGTATCCATGTCGAGCTGACCGGTGACGATGTCACCGAGTGCGTGGGCGGCGGCGACGAGATCTTCGTCGACGATCTGCACCAGCGGTACGAGACGGCCTGTGACCCGCGGCTCAACCGCAGCCAGTCGCTGGACCTGGCGTTCCTGGTCGCGGAGATGTACCGCGACCAGTAGAAACGGTGGTAGTGCGGCAGTGGGGTACGGATCGATGTGATCCGTACCCCACTGCCGTTTCCGGGACTTTTCCGCGGGTGCGAGGACGGGTAAGGTTAGGTTAGCCTCACCGAAAGCGTTCGGGGTGGCCCGACTCGAACCCCGCCGGGAGGTGAACCGCGTGTACGTCTGCTCGTGCTTCGGTATCACCGAGACACAGGTCAAGGAACACGCGGCGGCCGGGGCGTGCACCCCGCGCCAGATCGCGTCGGCCAGCAAGGCGGGCACGGACTGCGGCTCGTGCGTGCGCCGGATCCAGTCGCTCCTCGGCCGGGGCGGCTGCCCGCGCCGCGAGCTGCTCGACCAGGACCTTCCTCCCGGTGCGGCGCGGCCGGCCCCGGTGTCCGCGCCTGTTCCCGTGGGTGAGGCGGCCTAGGGGCTGTCCGGCACATCCCTCCCCCGGCCTTCGGCCGGGGAGGTGCCCCCAGGCTCGCGGCGCCTGGCACGTACTCCCCCGGCTGCCTCCCCGGACTCCGTCCGGGGGCACCCCCACCGCCTTGCGATCGCACGCACCGGGCGCCGCGAGCCCCGCCCTGCGGACGGACGGCGCTCTCTGTCGGACGGCCCCTGGCCTTCCAGTGCCGGCGTCGACCGGTCTCGGCCCTCCGGTCTCAGCCTTCCGGCTGCTCGATCAGCTGGGCGATGTAGAGCGGCTCACCGAGTTTCTCGACCAGCTCCAGCTGGGTGTCCAGATAGTCGATGTGGTGTTCCTCGTCCTCCAGGATCGACTCGAAGATGCCCTTGGACGTGTGATCCCCCTTGGTCCGCATGACATCGATTCCGCGCTTGAGTCGGTCGATCGCCTCCACCTCGACCTGCCGGTCGGCCTGGAACATCTCGGTGACGGTCTGGCCGATCCTTACGTGGAAGAGCCGCTGATAGTTCGGCAGGCCGTCCAGGAAGAGAATCCGGTCGGTGAGAAGCTCGGCGTGCTTCATCTCGTCGAACGATTCGGCGCGGGTGTACTTGGCGAGCTTGGTCCAGCCGAAGTTCTCCTGCATCTTCGCGTGCAGAAAGTACTGGTTGATCGCGGTCAGTTCGGCGGTCAGCTGCTCATTGAGGAATTCAATGACCTCGGGGTCGCCCTGCATCGCAGAGGCTCCTTCCAAAGCAAGGTGAAGGGGCGGAATGCGCGCATCTTTGCACCGTCCTCGGCGGACCGTCCAGTAAGTGCATGCTTAGTAGGAGTTGCCCGAATCGGTTCGTGGCTGGTCATGACCACCCTCCCCGGTCTGTCACCATGGAAGACATGGGTCAGCCGGAGAGCCGGGAGCAGCAAGAGCCGGAACAGTCCGAGCTGCCACCGGGACAGCGATTGCAGCGCGGCTGGCCGGTCACCCATTACGGGCCCGTACCGAAGTTCCGGCAGGAGCGCTGGGAGTTCCGCGTCTTCGGCGCCACCGCAGACGGTGACAAACACTGCTGGAATCACGGGGAATTCACGGCTCTGCCGTTCTCGTCGGTCGTCGCCGATCTGCACTGCGTGACGAAGTTCAGCATGGTGGGAGCCGAATGGGGCGGTGTGTCCGCCCGTACGGTCATGGAACTCGCACCGCCGGCGCCCGAGGCCACCCATGTGATGGTCTGGGCCGAGTACGGCTTCAGTTCCAATCTGCGGATCGCGGACTTCCTGGCGGACGGCACGATATTCGCCACCCACAAGGACGGTGAACTGCTCACCGCCGAGCACGGATTTCCGGTACGGCTCGTGGTGCCGCATCTGTACGCCTGGAAGGGACCCAAATGGGTCAGGGGCGTGGAGTATATGACGGCCGATCGCCGGGGGTTCTGGGAGGAGCGCGGATATCACAATATCGGCGACCCCTGGGCCGAGCAGCGCTACTCCTACCAGGAGGTCCCGGGCGACGGCCCGGAGCTGTAGATCTGCTCGGCCGTCGCTGAGCCACTGTTTCAACCGCGCTTCGACCGCGGCTTCGACCGCCGCTTCAGCCGTCGCGCAGCTTCTTCAGCCGCTCGACATCCGCCGCGTGCCCGGACGGGCCGCCGGGGGTCTCGATCACCAGCGGTACGTTCGCGGTCGCCGGGTGGGAGAACAGCTCGCGGAACGGCTCCTCGCCGATCATGCCCGCGCCGATGTTCTCGTGACGGTCCTTGTGGGCGCCCGCCACGTCCTTGGAGTCATTGGCGTGGATCAGCTTGAGCCGTCCCTCGCCGACCGTCTCCACCAGCAGGTCCAGCGTCTGCCGCATCCCGTGCGGCCCGGTCAGATCGTGTCCGGCCGCGAAGATATGGCAGGTGTCCAGGCAGATGCCCAGCTTGGGGTGGGCGTCCAGGGCGTCGAAGTACGGGCCGAAGTCCCAGGTCCTGGAGCAGAGCGAGAAGCCCTGTCCCGCGGTCGACTCCAGCAGCAGGAACGGATCGTCGTCCCGGTCCAGCTCGTCGAGGAGCGGCAGCATCAGCTCCCGTACCTGCGCGAGCGCCACCTCGCGGGACCGGCCGCCGGTCGCGGAGCCGGTGTGGACCACCACCCCCAGCGCGCCGATCTCACGGGCCCTGCGCAGGCTGTGGCGCAGGGACTCCACGGACTTCTCGGCGGTCGCCTCCGAGTGGGAGCCGAAGTTGATCAGATACGGGGCGTGGACGTACGCCGGGATCCGCCCCGCCTCGCACTCGGCGCGGAAGCGCTCGTCCTGCGCCGGATTCCCGGCGGGCGTCGCCCAGCCGCGCGGATTGGCGGCGAAGACCTGGACGGCCTCGGCGCCCAGCTCGCGCGCGTAGGACAGGCCGATGGTCGCGAGGCCGCCGGCCACGGGGACATGGCCGCCGACAGGGTTGCGCAGGGCGACGGGGTCGCGCATGGATCTAGAGTCCCTTGGTCGTGAGAGTGATGGTGCTGCCCTCGGGGGCCTTGTCGCCACCCGCCACCGACTGCTTGCCGACCGTGTCGCCCAGATACGGGAAGCCGCGCTCCACGGTGACCGTGAAGCCCGCGGCCTCCAGCGTCTTCCTGGCGTCGTCGGCCTTCTGCCCGGTCACCTCGGGTACGGAGACCATCCGCGGGCCCTTGGAGAGCGTCAGCGTGACCGTGTCGCCCCGGGCCAGCCGGGCGCCCTCGGGCGCGGACTGCCTGACGACGGAGCCCTCGGCCACGGTGGAGTTCACCCGGGTGGCGGAGATCCGCACCGTGAGCCCGGCGCCCTCCAGCTCGGCCGTGGCGGCGTCGGCGGACCGGCCGGTCACATCGGGGACGTCGATCGCGGCGCCCTTGCTCACCACCAGCTCGACCCCGGCGTCGGGCCGTATGTCCGTACCGGCGGCCGGGGTCGTACGGATCACGGAGCCCCGGGCGACGGTGTCGTCGAACTCCTCGCTGACCACCCCGGCGGCCAGCCCGTCCTTCTTCAGGGCGCTTCTGGCCTCGGCCAGGGTCCGGCCCCTCAGGTCGGGCACCCGGACGCTCGCGGGGCCGCGCGAGACGACGATCGTCACCGGGCCGCCGCCCCGGACCCGGGAGCGGGGCTCGGGGTCGGTGCCCATGACCGTGCCGCGTCCGTACGCGTCGCTGAAGCCCTCGGCGACCTTTACGTCGAGACCCTCGTCGGTCAGCCGCTTCCTGGCCTCCTGCTCGCTGCGGCCGAGCACCGAGGGGACCCGGGTGAACTGCCCGGAGTTGATGTACCAGACACCGGCCCCCAGCGAGAGGGCCAGCAGCGCGGCGAGGATCGCCACGACGACGCCCTGCCGGGGCGCCGCGATCCGGCCGCGCGACCGGGCGGGCGGTGTGCGGCCCGGGGGAGCCGTCTCCAGCCTGCTCGTACGGTTCGGAGCTTCCCCCGCCTCGGCGGGCAGGACGCGCGGGATCACCGTCGTACGGCTCTCGGCCCCCGCCCCTGCCTCCGGCCGCGCCTGCGGTGGTACGGCGTCCAGCTGGGCGTCCGTGAGCCCGCTCCGCGCCTCACGGGTGAGCGCGAGCAGGGCCACCGCGTCCTCGGGGCGCACCTCGGGCTCCCGCGCGGTGGCCGCCGCGACCAGCGCGTCCAGCTCGGGGGCGAGCCCCGGCACGGCCTGCGAGGGCGCCGGGACGTCCTCGTTCAGATGCCGGTAGAGCACCTGGGCGGGGGTGTCCCCGCCGTGCGGCTTGGCGCCGGTCAGCATCTCGTGCAGGACGACCCCGCACGCGTACACGTCGACCCGCCGGTCCGAGGTGCCGTGCTCGATCTGCTCGGGGGCGAGGTACGACACGGTCCCGAGGACGGCCCCGGTCGTGTCCGTGACGTCCCCGACCCCGCGTACCAGGCCGAAGTCGGCGACCTTGACCCGTCCGTCGTCCCCTATCAGCACATTCTCCGGCTTCATGTCCCGGTGGACGAAGCCCGCCCGGTGCGCGGCCCCCAGCGCCGCCAGCACCGGCTCCAGGATGTCCAGCGCCGCCCGGGGCTGGAGCGCGCCGCGCTCGCGCAGCACATCGCGCAGGGTGCACCCGGCGACGTACTCCATCGCCAGATAGACGTACGCTCCCTCCGCGCCCTGGTCGAAGACGGCGACGATGTTGGGGTGCGACAGCCGGGCCACCGCCTTGGCCTCGCGGATGAAGCGCTCCACGAAGGAGACGTCGGCGGCGAGCGCCGGATGCATCACCTTGAGCGCCAGGACCCGGTCCAGCCGGGTGTCGACGGCCCGGTAGACCGTGGCCATACCGCCGACGGCGATGCGCGCGTCGACGCGATAGCGGCCGTCGAGCAGCTGCCCGACGATGGGGTCGTGAAGGGTCGTGTCCACGGCGCCGAGTCTACGAGCCGCCACCGACAGGGGTGCTGACCGGGCCGCTTACTGGAACTGACCTGTGACGCTCTCCGTACGGGCGTTCCTCAGGCGAACGCGGGCCGCTCCGGATCCAGCCGCGCCACCCCCTCGGCGGGCGACGACGCCGTCGCGAAGTGGCGCCGGGGGATCCGGCCCGCGCGGTGGGCGAGCCGGCCCGCCGCGACCGCGTGGCGCATCGCCCCGGCCATCAGCACCGGCTCCTGCGCGCGGGTGACCGCCGAGGCCAGCATCACGGCGGCGCACCCCAGCTCCATCGCCAGGGCCGCGTCCGAGGCGGTGCCTGCGCCCGCGTCCAGGATCACCGGCACGCGCGCGTGCTCCACGATCAGCTGGAAGTTGTGCGGATTGCGGATGCCGAGGCCCGAGCCGATCGGGGAGCCCAGCGGCATGATCGCCGCGCACCCCACGTCCTCCAGCCGCCGGGCGAGCACGGGGTCGTCGTTGGTGTACGGCAGGACCGTGAAGCCGTCGTCGACCAGCGTCTCCGCCGCGTCCAGCAGCTCGATCGGGTCGGGCAGGAGGGTGCGCTCGTCCGCGACCACCTCCAGCTTGATCCAGTCGGTGGAGAGCGCCTCGCGGGCGAGCCGGGCGGTCAGGACGGCCTCCCCGGCGGTGAAGCAGCCCGCGGTGTTGGGCAGGGCCCGGATGCCCAGGGAGGTGAGGACGGACAGGACGGAGCCCTGGACGGTCGGGTCGAGGCGGCGCATCGCGACCGTGGTGAGCTCGGTCCCGGAGGCGGCGAGGGACCGCTCCAGTACGTCGAGGCTGGGCGCCCCGCCGGTCCCCATGATCAGCCGGGAGGTGAAGACGGTGTCCCCGATGATCAGCGGATCGTCGGTCATGGTCAGCCTCCCTGGACGGCGGTGAGGATCTCGATCCGGTCGCCGTCGCCGAGCGGCGTGCCGGACCACCGGGTGCGCGGGACCACGGTCTCGTTGACGGCCGCGGCGACACCCGAGGGCGCGGGGGTGAGGGCGGCGACCACCGTGTCGAGGGTGACCGGGGCGGCCAGCACCCGTGGCTCGCCGTTCACCGAGACGGTCACGGTGGTGGTCATGGTGGTGGTCATGGTGGCGGGTGCGGGGGTGCTGCCGGAGGTCATGCGGACTGCTCCTGACGTACGGAATCGGACGGGAGAACCGTGGGGGAGGCCGTCGGGCGCGCGCCGAAGCGCAGCGGGCTGAAGGCGCGGGCCTCCGCCGGGAGGGCCCCCGTGGTCAGCGCGGTGGCCAGCGCGTCGCCGGTGACCGGGGTGAGCAGCACCCCGTTGCGATAGTGCCCGGTGGCCAGCTGGAGCCCCGGCAGGGCGGTCGGGCCGAGCAGGGGCGCGTTGTCGGGGGAGCAGGGGCGCAGCCCCGCCAGGGTCTCGGTGAGGGGGAGTTCGGTGATGCCGGGGACCAGCTCGTGCGCGTCCCGCAGCAGTTGGTACACGCCGCCCGCGGTGACCGTGGTGTCCCAGCCCAGTTCCTCGCTGGTGGCGCCGACGATCAGCTCGCCGTTCTCGCGCGGCACGAGATAGACATGGCTGCCGCGCACCACGGCCCGTACGGTCCGGGACAGGAAGGGCGCGTACGGACGGGGCACGGTCAGCCGCAGGATCTGGCCCTTCACGGGCCGTACCGGCGGCAGTACTTCCTGCGGTACGCCGGGGAGCCCGCCGCTGAGACTGCCCGCCGCCAGCACGGTCTGGCCGGCGGTGAGCGCGCGGCCGTCGGCGAGCACGGCTCCGGTGGCGCGGTCGCCCGCGACGGTGAGCCGGTCGGCCCGTACGCGGTGGAAGACGACCCCGGCGCGCGCGCAGGCGGCCAGCAGGGCCGTGGCCAGCCGGCGCGGGTCGATCTGGTGGTCGCCGTCGACCCGCAGCCCGCCGCGCACGGCGGGCGCGAGCATCGGCTCCAGGCGGCGGCACTCGCGCCCGGTGAGCCACTCGGAGGCCAGCCCCGAACGCCGCTGGAGGGCGTGCAGGTCGCGCAGTTCGGCGCGGTCGTCGGTGTCGAGGGCGACGGCGAGGGTGCCGCAGGCGCGGTAGCCGGTGTCCAGGCCGCTCGCCGCCTCCAGTTCGGCGACGAACGCGGGATAGCGCGCGGCGGAGGCCAGGTTGAGACCGAGGAGCGTCTGCTCCCCGTAGTGGAGTTCGGTGACGGCGGCGAGCATCCCGGCCGCGACCCGCGCGGCCCCGCCGCCCGGATCGGGGTCCGCGACGGCGGTGCTCAGCCCGCGCTGCGCGGCCCGCCACGCCGTGACGAGGCCGATGATCCCGCCCCCGACGACCAGGACGTCGGGGGCGGTATGGCAGGCAGAAGACGACTGCATGGGCGTCCAGCCCCTCCCTTCGCCGGCATGACCCGGATCAGGTTCGTACGGTCGGAGGCCGCGTCAGCCTCCCTCTCAGCCCGGTGCGTCCGGACTCCCGCGAGGTAGTGTCGCTGGCCAGACTAACGTTCCGCCGCCCGCGCAGTAAGGGAGCCTTCGTCATGGCCCGTTCCTTGGACGGACTCGTCCTCTCCCCGGTCGCCGACCAGGCTCCCGGCCAGGTGGGCACCGGTACCCGCTTCGTCTACCACGAGCGGGACGGCGTGATCCGGGCCCGGTACGAGGGCGGTGACGTGGTGCGCGGACATCTGGTGGGGACCCGCGCGGGCGACCGGCTGGACTTCCGCTACGTACAGCTGAAGCAGGACGGCACGACCTCGTCGGGGCACTGCCTCTCCACGGTCTCCGAGCTGCCCGACGGGCGCGTCAGGCTGACCGAGAGCTGGCGGTGGGAGTCCCAGGAGGGCAGCGGCACCAGCGTCGTGGAGCAGCTGCCGGTCTCCGTGCCGACGGCGGGCTGAGGCACCGATGAGCGAGCCGCGTGTGGTGATCGTCGGAGCCGGGATGGCGGGGGTGCAGACCGCAGTTGCCCTGCGGGAGAAGGGGTACGACGGGCCCGTCACCCTGATCGGGGCCGAGCCGCACCCGCCCTACGACCGGCCGCCGCTGTCCAAGGCGCTGCTGTTGGGCAAGGCGGACAGCTCGGCCTTCGACCTCGACTTCGGCGCGCTCTCCGTCGAGTTGGGGCTCGGCCTGGAGGCGACCGGGCTGCGCCCGGCGGAGCGCGAGATCGACACCGCCGCCGGGCCCGTCCCGTACGACGTCCTGGTGATCGCCACCGGCGCGGAGCCGGTCGGGCTCGCGGGCACCGGGGGCGCGGCCGGTGTCCACGCGCTGCGCACGCTCGACGACGCGGAGGGGCTGCGCCCCGTCCTCGAACAGCGGCGCTCCGTCGTGGTCGTCGGCGCGGGCTGGATCGGCGCGGAGTTCACCACGGCCGCCCGGGAGGCGGGGTGCGCGGTGACGGTCGTCGAGGCGGCGGACCGGCCGCTCGCGGGCGCCCTGCCCGCAGAGGTGACCGCCCCCATGGCGGGCTGGTACGCGGAGAGCGGCGCCGAACTGCTGACGCACGCGCGCGTGGCCGGTGTCGAGCCGGGCGCGGTCCTCCTCGCGGACGGCACCCGGCTGTCCGCCGACGCGGTGGTCGTGGGCATCGGCGCGCGCCCGGCGACCGGCTGGCTGGCCGGGTCCGGCATCGCGCTGGGCGCGGACGGCTCCGTCACCGCCGACGACCGGCTGCGAACCTCGCTGCCGGGGGTGTACGCGGTCGGTGACTGCGCCTCCTTCCCGTCCGCGCGCTACGGCGAGCGGCTGCTCGTCCACCACTGGGACAACGCGCTCCAGGGGCCGCGCACGGTCGCCGCCCAGGTCATGGGCGAGAGCGAACAGGTCTACGACCCGGTGCCGTATTTCTGGTCGGAGCAGTTCGGCCGGTTCGTGCAGTACGCGGGCCACCACACGGCGGCCGGCACCCTGGTGCGGCGCGGCGACCCCGGGGACGCCGCCTGGTCCGTGGTGTGGCTGCGGGACGGGGTGCTGGTGGCCCTGCTGGCGGTCGGCCGCCCCCGGGACCTGGCACAGGGCCGCAAGCTGATCGAGGCGGGCGCCCGCCTCGATCAGCTTGCGGCCGCGGACCCCTCCGTACCGCTGCGCAAGGCCGTTCTGTGACCGGACGAGTGCCCGATCAGGCGGCCTTGGCTACCGACTGTCAGTCCGGGATGGCACGCTTGTCCTGTGACCGAGATTGACGCAAAGATCGATGCTCTCGTCCCTGCCTGGCTCTACCTGCCTGATATCGCCGAAATGTTCGATATCGAGGTGACGCGTGTACGGCAGCTGGTGAGGGATGGCCAGCTGATCGCCGTGCGCCGTGGTGAGAACAGGGCGCTCCAGGTGCCCGCCGCCTTCATCGACGGCACCAAGGTGGTCAAGGGACTCAGCGGGACCCTGACGCTCCTGAGGGACGACGGCTTCAGCGACGAAGAGATGCTGGAGTGGCTCTTCACCCCCGACCCCAGCCTGCCGGGTACACCCGCGCAGGCACTCAGCGAGAACCGCGGCACGGAGGTGAAGCGTCGGGCCCAGGCCCTCGCCGTCTGACGCCCGCACTGTCCGCGGTGCGCGGCGGCGCCCCCCTCGGCGGGGGATGCCGCCGCGCACCCGACCGAACCGAAACGGGGGGACCTCCCATGCCCACGGCCGCCGCACCGCTGGCCGACGCACGGCTCTATCTCTGTACGGACGCCCGCAGGCGCCAGGGGGACCTTCCCGAGTTCCTCGACGCGGTGCTCGCCTCCGGCGTGGACATCGTGCAGCTGCGCGACAAAGGCATGGAAGCGGCCGAGGAGCTCGACCACCTCCAGGTCTTCGCGGACGCCTGCCGCCGCCACGGCGCCCTGCTCGCCGTGAACGACCGGGCGGACATCGCCCACGCCATCGGCTCCGCCGTACTCCATCTGGGCCAGGGTGACCTGCCCGTCCCGGCCGCCCGCGCGATCCTCGGCGGCACACCGCTGATCGGCCGCTCCACCCACGCCGAGGCCGAGGTGGACGCGGCCCTGGCCGAGCCCGGCGTGGACTACTTCTGTACGGGGCCCTGCTGGCCCACCCCGACCAAGCCCGGCCGCCACGCCCCGGGGCTCGACCTGGTGCGTTACGCGGCCGCGCGGGCCCCGGAGCGCCCCTGGTTCGCGATCGGCGGGATCGACGCGGCCCGTCTCGACGAGGTGCTCGACGCGGGGGCCCGCAGGATCGTCGTCGTACGGGCCATCACCGAGGCCGACGACCCGGCCGCCGCGACGGCCGCCCTGGCCCGGCGCGTACGGGAGCGGGTGGCTTGATCCGGTGCGTACGGGAGCGGATGGCCCGATCTTGTCGTACGCCGTATCGAGGCGTGGACAGTAAGCGGAATAAAGCCGACAAAAATCCAACGCATGGTTGGGGTGGCGGCCACCTCTCGCTAACCTGCCCGTATGGCCCTTGGCACAGCTTCGACCAGATCGGATCACGCACCGGCCGTGCGTGACCTGCTCGCGTCCGGCAAGACCTCCCTCTCGTTCGAGTTCTGGGCGCCCAAAACCCCGAAGGGGGAGCGCAACCTCTGGGACGCGCTGCGCCGGGTCGAGGCCGTGGCGCCGAGCTTCGTCTCCGTGACCTACGGGGCGGGCGGCTCCACCCGCGCGGGCACGGTCAAGGCGACCCAGCAGATCGCCGCCGACACCACGCTCACCCCGGTCGCCCACCTGACCGCCGTCGGCCAGTCCGTCGCCGAGCTGCGCAACATGGTCGGGCAGTACGCCGACGCGGGGATCCGCAATATCCTCGCGGTCCGCGGGGACCCGCCCGGCGACCCCATGGGCGAGTGGGTCAAGCACCCCGAGGGGGTGCGCTACGCGGCCGAGCTGGTCCGTCTCATCAAGGAGTCCGGGGACTTCTGCGTCGGCGTGGCGGCCTTCCCCGAGATGCATCCGCGCTCGTCCGACTGGGACACGGACATCCGGCACTTCGTCGACAAGTGCCGGGCCGGCGCCGACTACGCCATCACCCAGATGTTCTTCGAACCCGAGGGATATCTGCGGCTGCGCGACCGGGTCGCCGCCGCCGGTTGCGCGACACCGATCATTCCCGAGATCATGCCCGTCACGAGCGTCAAAATGCTGGAGCGGCTCCCGCAGCTCTCCACGGCTGTCTTCCCCGCCCGGCTGAAAGAGCGGCTCCTCGCGGTCAAGGACGATCCGGCGGCTGTACGCTCCATTGGCATCGAGTTCGCGACCGAGTTCTGTGCCGAACTGCTGGCCGAGGACGTCCCCGGCCTGCACTTCATCACGCTCAACAACTCCACGGCGACGCTCGAAATCTACGAGAATCTCGGACTGCACGAGCAGTCCTGACCGGCCGTACCCGCCCTGTCACGGGTGGTGGCCGCAGGAGAGGCGTGGCATGGGCTGGACGGTCCTCTACATCGCATTCGGCATCGTGGCGCTGTGGCTGCTCAGTGAGGTGCTGCTCCAGAACAAGGCGCGGCTGCGCTGGCGAGTTCTCGCCTTCGCCGGGTTCCTGGTGGTGGTCCTCGGAGTCCTCATCCCGTCCGTCTACGTCATCGTGCTGGGCACGATCGGATTCGCGGTCGGCCAGACCTATGTGACGCTCTCCTTCCGCCGGGGCTTCGAGACCGGCTGGGCGATCGGCCCCGGCGCCGGCGGTGCCAGCCGCCGCCGCAAGGACGACAGCCCGAAGGCCGCCGACCGCGAACCCGCGCTGGAGGTCTCCGGCCTGGAGTACGAACCGGCGGCGCCGGCCGCCGAGCCCGTCTCCGTGTACGCGCCGGAGCCGCTGCCCGAGGAGACCGCCCAGTACGGCTACGGCCTCTACGACGACCCGGCCGACGGCGCGGGACAGGATCGCGCGGGCCGCCCCGACGCGCAGACGTGGGCCGACGCGTTCGACGCGTACCCCGGCTACGGCCCGCAGCCCGACGGCCAGGACGTCTACGCCGCGGCCACCCGCGACCCCTACCCGGCGCAGAACCAGGCGCGGAGCGGCCAGGACGACTACGCGTCCGGGTACCAGGGCCAGAGCCTCCTCGGCGACCAGGACATCTACGGCCAGCAGTACGACTGGACCGGCGCCGGGACCGGCCAGCAGCAGTACGCCGCCTACTCCGACCCGTACGTCGGCACGACGGGCGGCGGCCAGCAGTACGGCGCGTACGACGGCTTCGGCGGTCCGCAGCAGCACGCGGACCCGTACGCTCAGCAGTACGCGGGCGACACCCCGCCCGGCGGGGTCTGGGTCCCGCAGCAACGTGAGCGCGACGGCGAGCAGACCCCGCGGGAACAGCCGCGGGCCCAGGGGTTCGACCCCGGCTTCAACGACCAGCAGTACCGCTTCTGACGGAGCGCCGGGCGCTTGCGCGGCTCACTGCGAGCCGCGGAACCCCGGCCCCTCGACGATCAGCCCCGAGACCAGCGCCCCGGACATCCCGGCATGCGCCAGCCCGCCACCGGGATGCGCCCAGCCGCCCGCGCGGTAGAGCCCGGACAGCCGGGTGGTGTTCGCCGGATACAGCATCCGCCCCGCCGTCCCGGCCAGCGCGGGAGGTGGTACGGAACCGCCCTCGGCGCCCGTGTCGGCGGCTGTCTCGGCGGGCGTACGCACCTCGTGCCAGAGCAGCCGCCCGGTCAGCCCGGGGACGGTGGCCCCGGCCGCCTCCAGCAGCACCTCGGCGTACCGCTCGCGCAGCGCGGCGTCGGACCAGTCGACCGGGCCGTGCGCGGCCACGGTCGCGGTGAGCGTGACGGCCTCATGGCCGCCGTCGGGCCGGGTCGCCGGATCGTCGGGCCGCTCCACCGTGACCGTGGGCCGGGCGGCGGTGCGGCCCGCGAAGACCTCGGCGGCCTCGGCGCTCCCGTCGGGGGAGTGCACCACCGTCCGGTGCGCCGCGTCCCCGTCCCGCGCGCCGCGCAGCGCCGCCAGGACCGTGAACCGGCCGGGCGTCCCGGCGCCGCCCGCCTCCCGCGCCCGTACCCCGCCGTCCTCCTGGAGCCCCCGCTCCAGCAGCCGGTCCGGCGCGATGCCCGCCACCACCCGGTCGGCCGCCACGACCGTGCCGTCCGCCAGCTCGATCCCGGCGGCCGCACCGTCCTTCTCGGCGATCCGGACGACCTCCGCCCCGAAGACGAACTCCACCCGGCGGGCCAGACACCGTTCGTACACCGCCCGCGCCAGCTCCCGCATACCGCCGCGTACGTACCAGCTGCCGAAGGTCTGCTCCAGATACGGCAGCAGCGCGGCGCTCGCCGGGGCGTGGCGCGGATCGAGCCCGTACGACAGGGCGCAGCCGTCCAGCAGGGCGGCCAGCCGGGGGTCGGCCAGCTCCCAGGCGCCGATCTCGGCGAGTGTCGAGGCATGCCGGGCGCCGCGCAGCAGCCGCCGCTGCCGTACCGCCGGATAGGGATCGCGGCCGAGGACCTCCCAGTCGGGCCGCAGAGGCTCCTCCAGCAGCGGCCGGCGCGAGCGGTCCCAGGCGTCCCTGGCCCGGCCGAGGAACGCGCCCCAGCGCTCACCGGCGCCCGCGCCCAGCGCCGCGTCGAGGGCGGCGACCGAGCCGGCCCGCGAGGCGTTCGGCAGCGTGACCCGCGTACCGTCGGCGAAGACATGCCGGCTCGCCGGGTCCACCTGGACGAGGCCGACGCTCCGCTCCAGGGACTCCTTGCCGGTCTTGACGAACAGATCGCGGTAGACGGCGGGCAGCCGCAGCAGCCCGGGGCCGGTGTCGAAGACGAAGCCGTCCCGCTCGAACCTGCCCACCGCGCCGCCGTAGGTCGCCGCGCGCTCGTACACCGTCACCCGGTGGCCCGCCACCGCCAGTCGGGCGGCCGCCGCCATGGCGCCCATCCCGGCGCCGATCACCACAGTCCCTGCCATGCCAGGGACTTTAGTGGGCGGGCGGACCGGGGTCCCGGGGGGTGTCCTGGCGGGCGGCCCGGTCCGCGCGGCGCTGTGCCCTGCGGCGCAGGAAGCGGCGGATCCTGGAGGCGAGGAAGACGACGGTCACGACGCCGGCCACCAGCAGGACGCCCGCGATGACGGCCGCGGCGACCGGATGGAATATCGCCAGCACGACGACCCCGGCGACGCCCAGATCCTCGGCGGTGCTCATCAGGACGTTGCTGAACGGCTCGGGAGAGGTGTTCACCGCCATCCTGGTGCCCGCCTTGACCAGATGGCTCACCAGCGCGGTCGAACCGCCCACCGCGCCCGCCGCGATCTCCGGCAGCGATCCGTTCTGCCCGGCCAACAGCGCGGCGACGACCGCGCCGGCCAGCGGTCTGATCACCGTGTGCGCGCTGTCCCAGACCGAGTCGACGTACGGGATCTTGTCCGCCACGGTGTCGCAGAGGAAGAGCACACCGGCGGCGATCAGCACATCGGTGCGCTGGAGCGACGCGGGCACCTCGTCAGTGAGCCCGGTCGCGCCGAAGACGCCGAACAGGAGGACGACGGCGTAGGCGTTGATCCCGCTCGCCCAGCCGCTGGTGAAGATGAGAGGGAGTACGGACACGAGCGTGATCGTAGCCAGTGGGCGCCGGGCGAGGGGTCGGGTACGCAGCTCTGAGTAGGTGTACCTAGTGCGGGAGATGAGTAGGGACGCGGATGGGGTGCCACCCGCCCGGACGGAAGAGTGGGGACCACGGAAGGGGCGCGGCGCCGGACCGCCGACACGGGGCGGCGGAACGGCGCGGCTCCCCCGACGTGACGGGGGATACGGGGGAACGACGGGGGACGGGGGAGAGGGAAAGGGAAAGGAGAACGGGGGAATACGGGGGAATACGGGGGAAGCACGGGGGACCGCGCCGGTCCGGCGTGGCTCGGGAGAACCGAGCCGCGCCGGACCGGCGTTTTCCGTGGCCGCTGCTCGTGGCTCGCGGCTCGCGCTCGAACCGGTGCTGCGGCCGTCCCGCGCGGACGAGCCCGGTGGGGTGGTGCCGCTGGGTGACCTGGACGGACAGCGGTCGGTCTAAGCCTCGATCCACCGGTCGGTTCTGAAGCCGGTTTTTGAGGCTCGCTGGGCCGGGCGTGGGATTGCCGACTGGATGCAGGCATGGGGTATTTGCC